>JANOEW010000760.1:0-7547 GCA_031413475.1 Amaricoccus sp. | reverse complement strand
CAGCGTCTTCGATGACTACGACGCCATCGTCGATGCCTGCTGCCGCGCGTGGAACCGCTTCGCCGATCGACCCGACATCGTCTCCTCCATCACCTCAAGGCAATGGGCACAGGTCAATGCTTGAGGCCGTTGGTATCAGTCATCGTGTGCCCCCTGCAGCGGTCTCGACGAGGACTACCATCTCACGCGGCGTGAGTCAGCTTGAACGCGAGGTCCGGCGGCCGGCAGGTGGGGCGCACACGTGGTCGTGCGGCTCCGCGACGCACAATGGGCGGCCGAGCGACCCGCGGGAACGGCCGGCCTGCGGCGTCAGCCGTGGGAATGCACCAGCCGGATCACGTCGCGCGCGCCCGCCCGGCCACGACCCGACAGCGACGGCGTCTCCATGAAGAAGCTGTGGCAGGAGAACAGCGCAGCGCGGTCCACGGCGTCGTGGCGCAGATAGGCCCCGTCGGGCTGCGCCACCCAGCTCTGCGCCTGGTCGGCCATGTTCGCCGCCATGATCTGGTCGATGATCTGGGCGTGCACCGTCGGATTGACGATCTCGACCAGCGTCTCGATCCGCCGGTCGAGGTTGCGCTCCATCCAGTCGGCGCTGGAAATGTAGACCCGCGCCTCGGCCGACGGCAGGCCGCGGCCGTTGCCGAAGGCAACGATGCGCGAATGCTCCAGAAACCGCCCGATCACCGACTTCACCCGGATGTTGTCGCTGAGGCCGGCGACGCCGGCGCGCAGCGAGCAGATGCCGCGCACCACCATGTCTATCTTCACGCCGGCCGCGCTGGCGGCGTAGAGCGCGTCGATCACCTCCGGATCGGTGATGGCGTTCAGCTTGACCCAGACCGCCGCGGGACGGCCGGCGCGGGCGTGTTCGACCTCGGCGGCGAGCCCCGCGAGGATGCGCGGCTTGATCATATGCGGGCTGATCGCGAGGTTTTCGAGCTCGACCGGCTTCACGTAGCCGGTGACGTAGTTGAACACCCGGGTCGCATCGCGTCCGAGCGCCTTGTCGCAGGTGAACAGCGACAGGTCGGTGTAGATGTTCGCGGTGCCCGGGTGATAGTTGCCGGTGCCGAAGTGGGTATAGGTGACCAGCTCGCCCGCCTCGCGCCGCACCACCGTCGAGATTTTGGCGTGGGTCTTCCAGTCGATGAAGCCGTAGACGACCTGGGCCCCTGCCCGCTCCAGCCGGCGTGACTGGCGGATGTTCGCCGCCTCGTCGAAGCGCGCCTTCAGCTCGATCAGCGCCGTCACCGACTTGCCGTCCTCGGCCGCCTCACACAGCGCCGCGACGATCGGGCTGTCGCGCGAGGTGCGATAGAGCGTCTGCTTTATCGCCACCACGTCGGAGTCGCGCGCGGCGAGCTGCAGGAAGCGCACCACGATGTCGAAGGTCTCGTAGGGATGGTGCAGCAGCATGTCCTTCTGGCGGATCGCCGCGAAGATGTCGCCCTCGAAGTCCTGCACCCGTTCCGGCATGCGGGGGGTGAAGGTCGGCCACAGCAGGTCCGGCCGCGGCGACCGGCAGAGCTCGGCCAGATCGGCGAGGCCGAGGATGCCCGGCACGTCGATCACCTCGTCGTCACCGACGCCGAGCGCGCGCACGATCAGCCGCCGCAGGTCGGCCGGCGCCCCCGCGGTCATCTTCAACCTGATCACCTCGCCGCGGCGGCGGCGCTTCAGCGCGGTCTCGAACTCGCGCACCAAGTCCTCGGCCTCCTCCTCGACCTCGAGGTCGCTGTCGCGCAGCACCCGGAACGCGCACAGGCCGAGCATGGCGTAGCCGGGGAACAGCCGGTCGAGAAAGGTCTCGAGCAACCCCTCAAGCGGCAGGAAACGCGCCTGCCCTTTCGACCCCGGCGCGAGGCGCACCATGCGCGGCACCTGCGCCGGCACCGGCAACAGCGCCTCGAGCACGGTGTCGTCCTCCTCGCGGCGCAGTTGCAGCCCCATGGCGAAGCCGCCGTTGGCGATGAACGGGAACGGATGCGCCGGGTCGATCGCGAGCGGCGACAGGATCGGGAAGACCTGCTCGAAGAAATACTCCTCGAGCGCCTTCACGTCGGCTGCCCTGAGTTCGCCGGGGGCGAGGATCATGATCCCCTCGGCCTTCAGCAGCGAGCGCAGCGTGTCCCAGCACTGCTGCTGGCGCAGCATCAGCGCGCGGGCGTCGGCGTCGATCCGGCGCAGCTGCTCGGCGGGCGAGAGCCGATCGGCGCTCCGCGCCGCCACGCCCTCGCGCACCAGCCCACGCAGCCCCGCGACCCGCACAGAATAGAACTCGTCGAGGTTCGAACCCGAGATCGACAGGAACCGCACCCGCTCGAGCAGCGGCACGCTCGCGGTCTCCGCCTCGGCCATGACCCGCCAGTTGAAGGCGAGCCAGCTCAGCTCGCGGTTGATGAAGCGGTCCGGGCCGGCCGGGTCGAAGTCGGGCAGGCCACGGGCGGGCGGCGCCGACGCATTCAGGAAATCGGCGTCAACCGCCGGCGTCGGCGCCGTCTCGAGCATCGTTCGCCTCCCTGCGGCCGCAGCGCCGCGCTGCGTCGAATTCTAGACGCCCGTCCCCCGGGCGCAAGGGCGCGCGCTTCCCCGCCTCCTACCCGCCGAAGATCGACCAGCCGGTGCGCGCGGCGAACATCTCCAGCGCCTCCGCCCCGAGCAGCGAGGTGCCGCTGGCAGTCAGCCCCGGCGACCAGACCGCGATGGCGGCGCGGCCGGGCGCAACGGCGAGGATGCCGCCGCCGACGCCGCTCTTGCCAGGCAGACCGACGCGAAAGGCGAAGTCGCCGGAGCCGTCGTAGTGGCCGCAGGTCAGCATCAGCGCGTTGATGCGCCGGGCCCGTCGCGCCGCGACCACCCGGCCGCGGGTCAACGGATCGACCCCGCCTGCGGCGAGGAACAACCCGGCGCGAGCGAGTTGCCGGCAGGACATCTCGATCGCGCACTGGTGGAAGTAGACGCCGAGCACGTGATCGACCGGGCCTCGGATCCGCCCGAAACCGCGCATGAAATGCGCCAGTGCGAAGTTGCGGTCGCCGGTCGCGGTCTCGGCCCGCGCCACTGCCTTGTCGATGGCGACGTCGTCGCTGTCGGCCAGATACCGCACGAAGCTCAGGATCTCGCCGATCGCCTCGCGCGGGGTGTGGCCGGCCATGACCATGTCGGCGACGACGATCGCGCCGGCGTTGATGAACGGGTTGCGCGGCCTGCCCTGCTCGTGTTCGAGCTGGACGATCGAGTTGAACGGGTCGCCCGAGGGCTCGCGGCCGACCCGGCTCCACAGCGCCTCGCCGAGCCGGCCGAGCGCGAGGGTCAGGGTGAACACCTTGGAGACGCTCTGGATCGAGAACGGCGTCTCCGCGTCACCGGCCATGTGCAGGCCGCCGTCCGGCGTGGCGACGGCGAGGCCGAAGTGACGCGGATCGACATGCGCGAGCGGCGGGATGTAGTCGGCGACGCGCCCCTCGCCGAAGCGTGGCGCGAGCGCGTCGTGGATCTCCGTCACCAGCGCCTGAAGGTCCGGGGCGGTCTGCGGCACGGGCGGCCCCTCGCGTTGCGGCGGCCGAGCGTAGGCGCGCACCGGGGCGCGGTCCAGCGCCTGGTCAGCCGGCGTTCAGGCGTTGCTCTTGCCGGCGCGGACCCTGGTCTTCGCCGGCGGCCACTGACCGACACTCGGGTCTGGCCTCGCCACGCCCGCGCCCTGCGCCGTTCAGGACGCGGCGGTCGCGGGCAGACTCAAAGACCTGGATAGACCGGAAACCGATCGCACAGCGCCTGCACCCGGGCCTTGACCGCCGCCTCCGTGGCGCCGTTGCCTTCGGCCCCGTGCGCCGCCAACCCCTCGACGACCTCGACGATCATGCCGCCGATCTCGACGAACTCGGCCAAGCCGAAGCCGCGCGTGGTGCCGGCCGGCGTGCCGAGGCGGACCCCGGACGTCACCGTCGGCGGGGCCGGGTCGAACGGCACGCCGTTCTTGTTGCAGGTGATGTGCGCGCGCCCCAGCGCCTTCTCGGTGTCCGCGCCCGTCACGCCCTTCGGGCGCAGGTCCACGAGCAGAAGGTGCGTGTCGGTTCCGCCCGTGACGATGTCGAGCCCGCCCTTCATCAACGCCTCGGCCAGCGCCTGCGCGTTCGCGATCACCTGCCCCTGATACTCCTTGAACTCCGGCCGCAGCGCCTCGCCGAAGGCGACGGCCTTGGCCGCGATCACGTGCATCAGCGGCCCTCCCTGGATGCCGGGAAAGATCGCGGAGTTGAACTTCTTCGCCAGCGCCTCGTCGTTGGTCAGGATCATGCCGCCGCGCGGGCCGCGCAGGGTCTTGTGGGTGGTAGTGGTAGCAACCTGCGCGTGGGTCAGCGGGTTCGGGTAGTGCCCCGAGGCGACGAGGCCGGCGAAATGCGCCATATCGACCATCAGATAGGCCCCGACCGAATCCGCGATCGCGCGGAACCGGGCGAAGTCGATGATCCGCGGGATGGCCGAGCCCCCGGCGATGATCAGCTTGGGTTTCTTCTCGGCGGCGATTTCCGCGACGGCGTCGTAGTCGATCGCCTGATCCTGCCGCCGCACCCCGTAGTGCACCGCGTCGAACCACTTGCCCGAGACGTTGGGCTTGGCCCCGTGCGTCAGATGCCCGCCCGCGCTCAGATCCATCGCGAGAAACGTGTCGCCCGGCTTCAGCAGCGCGAGGAACACCGCCTGGTTCGCCTGGCTGCCCGAGTTGGGCTGCACGTTGGCGAAACCCGCGTCGAACAGCTTGCAGGCGCGCTGGATCGCCAGCGTCTCCGCCACGTCAACGAACTGGCAGCCGCCGTAATAGCGCCGGCCGGGATAGCCCTCGGCGTATTTGTTGGTCATGACCGAGCCCTGCGCCTCGAGCACCGCGCGGCTGACGATGTTCTCGGAGGCGATCAGCTCGATCTCGTCGCGCTGCCGGCCGAGCTCGGCGGCGACGGCAGCGGCGATCTCGGGGTCGCGGGCGGCCAGCGTCTCGGCGAAGAAGCCGCTGTCGGGGATGACGTCCTTCATGAAATTCTCCTGGCGCGGAACAGATGCGCCGGATTAGCGAAAAACCCTTCCGCAGGGAACCCGTGAAACCGGGGCCGCCCGTGAGTCGCGGCGCTTGATATCGGTTCGCCCGCACGCGAAGTTGACCTGCGCCATCGCAGGATCCCGCCGTGCCCTTTCAGCACATCCATTTCGTCGCCAGCGGCGTCGACATCGCCGAGGCGGCGCGCGCCCGGTTGATCGAGCGGCACGGGCAGGCGAGCGTGGACCAGGCCGAGGTCATCGTGGCGCTCGGCGGGGACGGGCTGATGCTCTCGACGCTGCACGCCACCGAGGGGCTGGATCTGCCAGTCTATGGCATGAACCGCGGCACCGTCGGCTTTCTGATGAACGCCTATGCGGAAGACTCGCTTCCGGCCCGCCTGGACGCCGCCGAGGAGGCGGTGATCAATCCGCTCCGCATGCGCGCGACCCGCGCCGATGGGCCCGATGTCGAGGCGCTGGCGATCAACGAGGTTTCGATCCTGCGCGCCGGGCCGCAGGCGGCCAAGCTGCGCATCCTCGTCGACGGCCGCGAGCGCATGGCCGAACTGGTGGCCGACGGCGCGCTCGTCTGCACGCCGGCGGGCTCGACCGCCTACAACTACTCGGCGCATGGCCCGATCCTGCCGATCGAGGCCGACATCCTGGCGCTTACGCCGATGGCCGCCTTCCGGCCGCGGCGCTGGCGCGGCGCGCTGCTGCCGAAGTCGGCGCGGGTGACGTTCGAGGTGCTGGAGCCCGACAAGCGCCCGGTGGCGGCGGTGGCCGACAGCTTCGAGGTGCGCCTGCCGCACCGCATCGAGATCGAGAGCGTTCCCGACATCGCGCACCGCATCCTGTTCGACCCGGGCCACGGCCTCGAGGAGCGTCTGATCCGCGAACAGTTCGCCTGAGGGCTCTGCCGCAGGGTTGTCACCGGCGTCGTGCCGGGCCAACTATCGGGCAGCGGGTGTCGGAGGGGGCATGTCGATCTCGACCAAGAAGCAGCTGCAGTTCTGGGGCGTCGGCTTCGCGCTGTTCGCGCTGTTCATGTGGCTGCTCGGCGCGACGCTGCTGCCGTTCATCGCCGGCGCGGCAATCGCCTATCTGCTCGACCCCGTGGCCGACCGGCTGGAGCGGCTGGGCCTCAGCCGCATGCTGGCGACTGGGGCCATCACCCTGACCGTGGTGCTGATCTTCGTCGCGCTGCTGCTGCTGGCGGTGCCGGCGCTGATCGGTCAGGCGCAGGCGCTGGTCGAGGCGGTGCCTGGCTATATCGATGCGACCCAGGAGTTCCTGATGCGCCGGTTCCCCGATCTGCGCTACGAGAACTCGGAACTCAGCCGGTCGGTCGCTGGCGTACAGGAGAAGATCAGCGAAAGCGGGCTGACGATGGTGAACACGGTGCTCGCCTCGTCGCTGCAGGTGCTCGACCTGGTGGTGATCATGCTGGTGACGCCGGTGGTGGCGTTTTACCTGCTGCTCGACTGGGACGGTTTCGTCGCCAAGATCGACGGTTGGCTGCCGCGGCGCAACGCCGGGACGGTGCGGAAGTTGGCGCACGAGATCGACGTGGTGCTGGCGGGTTTCGTGCGCGGCCAATCGGCGGTGTGCCTGACCCTCGGCGTGTTCTATGCGATCGCGCTGATGATCGTGGGTCTGCCGTTCGGCTTTCTGATCGGCATCTTCGCCGGTCTGATCTCGTTCATCCCCTTCGTCGGGTCGTTCCTCGGTGGGGTGCTGTCGATCGGCATCGCGATCTTCACCTTCTGGGAAGACCCGGTCTGGATCCTCGTGGTCGCCGGCATCTTCGCCTTCGGGCAGTTCGTCGAGGGCAACATCCTGTCGCCGAACCTGATCGGCAAGTCGGTCGGGCTGCATCCGGTGGTGCTGATCCTGGCGTTGTCGGTGTTCGGTGCACTGTTCGGCTTCGCCGGCCTGCTGATCGCCGTGCCGCTGGCCGCCGCCATCGGCGTACTGGGCCGCTTCGCGATTGAGCAGTATCTGGCGAGCCCGCTCTATTCGGGGCTGCTGCCGCCGACCAGCGAGCCGGCCCCGCCTGCGGCGGAGCTTCGCCCGACCCTGGCTGCGCCCGCGCCGGCGAAGCTGCTGCGGCCCTCCGGCGAGGGTTGATGGGGCCGGCGCGACAGCTCGTCTTCGAGCTTCCGGCGCGGCCCGCGCTCGGCCGGGCGGCGTATTTCGTGGCGCCGGCAAACCGGATCGCGCTCGCGCTCGTCGACAGCTGGCCGGCCTGGCCCGGGGGGCGGCTCGCGGTGGCGGGGCCGGCAGGATCGGGCAAGACCCATCTCGCGCACGTCTGGGCGGCGCGGGCCGGGGCGCGCATCCTGCCCGCCGCGGCCCTGCCCGGCCTCGATCCCGGCGCGGTGGACGCGGACGCAGCACTCGCCGCCGAGGACGCCGCCCGGCTCGCAGCACTCGGTCCCGCGGCGGCGCGGGCCGCCGAGGAGGCGCTGTTCCATCTCTGCAACCGGCTCGCCGGCGGCGGCTCGCTG
>JANOEW010000759.1:0-2224 GCA_031413475.1 Amaricoccus sp. | reverse complement strand
CGCCCGTCCCAGCCGGTCACCTCGACCTCGGTCCCGTCGACCCGGAACGCCCCCGGCCCCTCCACCGCCAGCGTATGCCCGGCCTCCTCCTCGTCGATCCGCAGCCGCACGGTGCGCAGCAGCGGCGCCCACAGCGCGAAGCCCGCCAGCGGGTCGGCGTCGTCGAGCAGCCCCAGCGCCGCGATCGCCGCCACGGCGCGCGTGGCCGCGCTCGGCGCCGGCGGCACGGTCAGTGCTGCGAGGTTTCGCTCGATCAGCCCGGTGTCGAGCCGCGCCTCGGCGAAATCCGGATGCCGCGCCAGCCGGGCGAGGAACGCGAGGTTGGTCGTCGAGCCTGCGACCCGCGTGCTCTCCAGCCCCCGCACCAGCGCGCGCAGCGCCGTCGTCCGGTCCGGCCCGTGCACGATCAGCTTGGCGATCATCGGGTCGTACCAGGGCGTGATCGCATCCCCCGCCCGCACGCCCGCGTCGGCCCGCACCCCCGCGGGGAAGTCGAGATGCGTCAGCCGCCCCGTCGCCGGCAGGAACCCACGTGTCGGGTCCTCCGCATAAAGCCTCGCCTCGAAGGCGTGCCCGGTCAGCGTCAGCTCCTCCTGCCGCTTCGGCAGCGGCTCGCCCGAAGCGACCCGCAGCTGCCATTCCACCAGGTCCTCGCCGGTGACCGCCTCGGTCACGGGATGCTCGACCTGCAGCCGGGTGTTCATCTCCATGAACCAGAACCCGTCCGGCCGCAGCCCGCGCGACCCGTCGACGATGAACTCGACCGTGCCCGCGCCGCTGTACCCGATCGCCTTCGCCGCATTCACCGCCGCCGCGCCCATCGCCGCGCGAACCTCGGCGGTCATGCCCGGCGCCGGCGCCTCCTCGATCACCTTCTGATGCCGGCGCTGAAGCGAACAGTCCCGCTCGAACAGATGCACGGCGTTCCCGTGATTGTCGCCGAACACCTGGATCTCGATGTGCCGAGGCGCGGTGACGAACTTCTCGATCAGCACCGCCGCGTTGCCGAACGCCGACGCCGCCTCGCCCCGCGCCGAGCGCAGCGCTTCAGCGAAGTCGCGCGCCTCGTCGACCCGCCGCATCCCCTTGCCGCCGCCCCCCGCCACCGCCTTGATCAGCACCGGCCAGCCGATCGCCGCCGCCTGCTCGGCCAGCAGCGCGTCGTCCTGCCCGGCGCCGTGATAGCCCGGCACCACCGGCACCCCCGCCTCGGTCATCAGCCGCTTCGCCGCGTCCTTCAGCCCCATCGCCCGGATCGCCGCCGCCGACGGCCCGATGAACACCAGCCCCGCCGCCGTCACCGCATCGACGAACTCCGGGTTCTCCGACAGGAACCCGTACCCCGGATGCACCGCCTGCGCCCCGCTCGCCAGCGCCGCCTCGACGATCCGCCCCCCCTGCAGATAGCTCTCTGCCACCGGCGCCGGCCCGATCCGCACGCCTGCGTCCGCCATCGCCACATGCGCGGCGCCCGCGTCGGCGTCGGAATAGACCGCCACCGTCTCCACCCCCATCCGCCGCGCGGTGCGCACGATCCGGCAGGCGATCTCGCCACGGTTCGCGATCAGGATGCGCTCAAACATCTCACCCCCGTCCCCGCCAGCCCCCGGCGAGCAGCGCTTCCGCCTGCGCCGCCATCGACGCGACGATCAGACCCGCCGGAAGCACCGCGTCGATCATCCCCGCCGCCTCGCCGACAAGCACGTTCGCGCCCTGCGGGTCGCCGGCCTCGAACGCCGCGAGCCAGCGCGGGCCCTCGACCGCGGCGGCCCGCCGCAGGCCGTCCGGATCGTCGTGCCAGCGATCGGTCTGGGCGTTGCGCAGCACCCGGCAGGTGAAGCGGTCCGGCCAGTCGAGGCCGCGGGCGATGTCAGGCACCGACGTGCGGATCGTGTCGTCGCCGGTCGCCGCGACCGCCGCCGCCTGCATCGTCGGCGGAACCAGCGCCTCTTCGCTCGCCCACAGCCGGGTGCCGACCACCACGCCGTCCGCCCCGAGCATCAGCGCCGCCGCGAGGCCGCGTCCGTCCGCGATCCCGCCGGCCGCCAGCAGAAGGGTCTCCGGCGCGCGACGCGCGAGCCAGTCGGCGATCCCGAGCCGTTCGCGGTGCGGATCGCGGACGCGGGGGCGCCGCTGATCTGCCAGGTCCAGACGCTGCGCGACGCCGCGCAGGCGGTCGACGCCGGGGCCGCGGTCGTCGTGGCGCAGGGAGCCGAGGCGGGCG
>JANOEW010000758.1:0-1875 GCA_031413475.1 Amaricoccus sp. | reverse complement strand
CTCCACACCCTCTGCGCCCCCATCGCGCGCGGCGATCGCGCCGCCTTCGCCAACTTCTACGAGTCCTGGTTCGATCGCTGCTACGCCATGGCCCGCGCCCTCACCCGCCGCGATGAGTCCTTCTGCCTCGACATCGTCCAGAACACGATGCTCCGCGTCGCCCGCGCCATCAGGCCCATGGACTCCGACGCCGCGCTGGCCCGCTGGATGGTTCGGGCCACCCACTCCAGCGCCATCGACCTGCTCCGCGCCGAGTCCCGCGCCAGGCGCCGCGAGCGCGCCGCCGCCCGCCCCGACCGCCAGCCGCGCGGTCTCGGCCGCCCGCTTCAGCGCGGCCTCCGAGATCTCGGTGGAATGCGCGTAGCCCGCCGTCTCGCCGCGCACCGCGCGCAGGCCGAAGCCTTCGGCGGCGTCATAGCTCGCGGTCTTGAGGCGGCCGTCGTCGAAGACGAGCGCCTCCGAGCGCCGCCGCTCGAGGAACAGCTCGCCGTCGTCGGCTCCCGCAACCGCCCCGCGCAGCACGCCGAGGGCGCGGTCGAGGTCGAGTTCGGTCTCGAAGGGTCGAAAACGCGGCGTCTGCGCCATGGTGAGGTCTCCCGGGGGCCGTTTCGACGCGCTAGCGTCCCATTGCCGCAAGCCCGCGGCTTGTTCTTCCCGCCTCAATATGGTTCACGTCCCCTACGGAAGCAACTCGGCCGGTCCCGCCGTCCGACGAAACAGGATCAGGTCATGAAGACGGCAAGTCTCGCGGCGGCGCTGTTCGTCGCCCTGCTGTTGGCCCTCGCGCCGCAGGTCGTCTTGGCGCAGGACGAGCCGGCGGTCGAGGCGGCGCCCGCCGCCGAGGCGGAACCGGCGTCCCCCGCGGAGACCGGCGACGCGCCCGCGGCCTTCGCGATGCCGGACTTGCCGGTGATCGGCGTGCCGACGCCCGGCGGCGTGAACTACCAGCCGGCGTCCACCGAACTCGCCCACGATGCGCAGTGGCTGTCGCATTGGGTCCACGGGATCATGGCCGCCGTGGTCGTGTTCGTCGTCGTGCTGCTCGCCATCGTGATCGTTCGATACAACCGGGCCAGCAATCCGAACCCGGCGCGGTTCACCCACAACACCCGAATCGAGATCGCCTGGACCCTGGTTCCGGTGCTGATCCTGATCCTGATCGGGTCGTTCTCGCTGCCGATCTTGTTCAAGCAGCTGGAGATCCCGGATCCGGACCTGACGGTCAAGGTGACCGGCAACCAGTGGTATTGGTCCTACGAATATCCGGACAACGAGTTCTCCTTCGACAGCATCATGCTGACCCGCGAGGAACTGGCCGAATACGGTTACGCGGACGATCTCTTTCTGCTCGCCACCGATACGGCGCTGGTGGTGCCGGTCGGGGCGGTGGTCAAGCTGCAGATCACCGGGTCCGACGTGATCCACTCCTGGACGATTCCCGCATTCGGCGTGAAGATGGACGCGGTGCCGGGGCGGCTCAACGAGACGTGGTTTCGGGTCGACGAGCCGGGCATCTATTTCGGGCAATGTTCCGAGCTGTGCGGCAAAGATCACGCCTACATGCCGATCACGGTGCGGTCGCTGGCGCCGGAGGACTATGCGGCATGGCTCGACTGGGCGATCGACGAATACGGCGGGACGCGGGGCGACGCGAGCATCGCACTCGCCAACTGAGTGTGGGGCCGGGGACCGGAACGGGTTTCCGGGCGGAGTGACAAATGACCGAGGTCGCCAGGACCGCTCCGACGCCCGCCGCCGAGGCGGAGTTCGCCGACTACGTGGCGCTGCTGAAGCCGCGGGTGATGCGGCTGGTGATCTTCACCGCCCTGGTCGGGTTGCTGTGCGCGCCGGTCGCGGTGCATCCGGTGATCGCGC
>JANOEW010000757.1:0-3341 GCA_031413475.1 Amaricoccus sp. | reverse complement strand
TGGTCATGTTGATGGTGCGCGGGTTGCCACGGATCAGGTCCGGACGTTCCAGCGCGGGCGTGTTCACCGGATACGTGCCTGAGGACGACAGCAGCGCACCACCCGCCGGATCGCGCCAGCCGCCCACCAACGCTCCTGGTGGCCGGGACGGTCGTCACCTCGATCCGGCTCGCCGGGGCCACCACGCTCGGCGGCGTCGCCTACGACCTCAAGCTCGAGGTCGTCGTCGTCCGCTCGCTGGACCGCGGCGACGGGATCGGGCCGGTCCGGGTGCTGTTCGACTACCGCGAGATCGAGCTGATCACCCGGCAGGTCGCCGCCGACGGCAGCCTCGGCGCCGCCGAGACGTTCCGCTGGGACCGCGCGAGCAACGTCCCCGGCGACGGCGTCCCCGATCCGACGCCCGAAGTGCCTAATCGCCCGCCGGTCGCCCGCGACGACGCCTTCGCCACGGTCGAAGACGGTGTGCTCGTCGGCGACGTGACCGCCGACAACGGCGCCGGGCCGGACGGCGACCCCGACGGCGACCCCATCCTCGTCACGCTCGTCGAGGGACCGGCCGAAGGGTCGCTGACCCTGAACGCTGACGGGTCGTTCGTCTTCCTCGCCGACGCCGACGCCTTCGACCTCGCGACTCCCGGCACGGTCGCGGAGGTGAGCTTCATCTACCGGACAGCCGACGGGCGGGGCGGCGTCGCCACGGCGACAGCGACGATCGCGGTGACGATCCTCGCCGACGGCGAGGTCATCACCGGCGGGACGGGGCGCAACGTGCTGACCGGCACCGACGGCGGCGAGGACACGATCTCGGGGCTCGCGGGCGCCGACGTGCTGTCGGGCCTCGATGGCGCCGACTTCCTGTTCGGCGGCGAAGGCGCCGACATGCTGTTCGGCGGCGAGGGGCCGGGTCCAAATTTTATATGTTTACAAAAGGGCTTCTCCCGATTGTTCCGGCGCTTCGAGATGTTGAGGGCTGTCGCGGGCTTGACGGTGGTGGCGGTCAGCCGATGGCTCGCTTGGGGCGTCACGGTTTGACGGTTTGGAGGCGGATTGTCGCGCCGGACGGCATGGTCGAGGCGCGTTTCGGGTGCTGGCTGACGCGCCCTTCATCAAGGTCGAGGCCACCAAGTTCACCGAGGTCGGTTACGTGGGCAAGGACGTGGACACCATCATCCGCGACCTCATGGAAGTGGCGGTGAAGGAAGAACGCACCCGCCAGATGGCCACCAAGCGCGCGCTGGCCGAAGACGCCGCCGAAGAGCGCGTGCTCGACATCCTGGTGCCGCCGCCGCGCGACGCACGCCCCCCCGGCTTCAGCGCCGAGCCCGCCAGCCCCGACAGCACAGCCCGCCAGGTGATGCGAAAGCGGCTGCGCGAAGGCCTGCTCGACAGCAAGGAAGTCGAGATCGACCTCGCCGAGGCCAAGCCCACGCTTGAGATCATGGGTCCGCAGGGCGTGCCCGGCATGGAAGAGATGGCCGAGCAACTCAAGGGCCTGTTCAGCCAGATGGGCCAGACCCGGCGCAAGACGCGCAAGCTGACGATCGCCGTGGCGCTGAAGATGCTGGTCGATGAAGAAGCCGCCAAACTCGTCAATGAAGACGAGATTCGCGCCGCCGCCGTGGCCCAGGCCGAGGGCAACGGCATCGTCTTCATCGACGAGATCGACAAGGTCGCTTCGCGCTCTGACCACGGCGGTGCCGAGGTCAGCCGGCAAGGCGTGCAACGCGACCTGCTGCCCCTGGTGGAAGGCACGGCAGTGCACACCAAGTACGGCATCGTCAAGACCGACCACATCCTGTTCATCGCCAGTGGCGCTTTCCATCTTGCCAAGCCCAGCGACCTGATTCCCGAGCTGCAGGGCCGCTTCCCGATCCGCGTCGAGCTCGGCTCGCTCAGCGTCGACGACTTCGAGGCCATCCTCACCCGCACCCACGCCAGCCTGGTGCGGCAGTACCAGGCGCTGCTGGCCACCGAAGGTCTGACGCTGGACATCACGCCGGGCGCCGTGCGCCGGCTGGCCGAGATCGCCTTCGACGTCAACGAGCGCACCGAGAACATCGGCGCGCGCCGCCTTGCCACGGTGATGGAGCGTCTGCTCGACGAGGTCAGCTTCGACGCCCCCAACCGCAGTGGCCAGACCGTGGTGCTGGACGCCGAGGTGGTGAACGCGCGCCTGGCTGAGCTGTCGAAGAACGAAGACCTCTCGCGCTACATCCTTTAGCGCGCCGACGGATTCAGCGCCACGCCCTCCAGGAGTCCGGCCATGCAGTTTCGCCCGCTCGGCCGCTCCGGCCTGATGACGGCCCCGCTCGCCCTGGGCGGCAATGTGTTCGGCTGGACCGCCGACGAAGCGGCGTCGTTCGCCGTGCTCGACGCCTTCGTCGATGGCGGCTTCAACTTCATCGACACCGCGGACTCCTATTCGCGCTGGGTGCCCGGGCACACGGGCGGCGAGAGCGAGACCGTCATCGGCAGGTGGCTGCAGGCCGGCGGCCAACGCCACCGCGTGCTCATCGCCACCAAGGTGGCCAGCGCGATGGGCGAGCCCGGCGAAGGCCGCGGCGGGCTGTCGCGGCGCTGGATTCGCCTGGCGGTGCAGGCGTCGCTGCGCCGGCTGCAGACCGATCACATCGATCTCTACCAGGCGCATGTGGACGACGCCGACACGCCCCTGGAAGAAACGCTCTCGGCCTTTGCCGAGCTCATTCGCGAAGGCAAGGTGCGCGCCATCGGTGCGTCGAACTACAGCGCGCCGCGGCTGGCCGAAGCGCTGGCCGTGAGCGCCCGCCTGGGCCTGCCGCGCTATGAGGTGCTGCAGCCTGAACACAACCTCAGCGCCCGCAGCGGATACGAGGGCGCGCTCGAAGCGCTGGTGCGGCACGAGAACATTGGCGTCATTCCCTGGGGCGCGCTGGCCCGTGGCTTTCTGACCGGCAAATACCGCAGCGTGGCCGATCTGGCCAAGAGCCCGCGCGGCGCCCGCATAGCGCCCTTGCTGGGTGAAGCGGGCCAGCGCATCCTGGCCGCGCTGGACGAGGCGGCCGCCGCGCAGCGCGCCACGCTGGCGCAGGTGGCGCTGGCCTGGCAGATGGCCCGGCCCGGCATCAGCGCGCCGATTGCCAGCGCCACCACGGTGGCGCAGATCGAAGAGCTGATGGGCGCGGCACGTCTCACGCTCTCGGCCGACGCGATCGCCGCGCTCGACCGCGCCAGCACGCGCTGAGCGTGCGCGCCCGGCGTGCCGGCACAGCGGTGCCAGCAGCGACAATCGACGCATGCTGACCGCTGCCTACACCGCCCCCGCCCGCTTCGACGTCGCGGCCGCCGCGCTGGGCTTG
>JANOEW010000756.1:0-6449 GCA_031413475.1 Amaricoccus sp. | reverse complement strand
CCAAGTTTCCGAATGTGAGTGGAATGGTACCTGTCAATTGATTGTAACTCAAATACAAGTAGTTGAGCTGAGTCAGATTTCCTAGTGTGCCCAGCACGCCGCCAACCTGTTCGGCCTCGCGGAAATGGGCAACATCTACAGCCGCATCATGAACCCGACCTGCGACGTGCTGGAGCAGCGGATCGCGGCCCTCGAAGGCGGGGTCGCCGCCTTGGCGCTGGGATCGGGGCAGGCCGCCTCGCTGTTCGCCGTCCAGAACATCTGCCACGCCGGCGACAATTTCGTGGCCTCGACCGACCTCTACGGCGGCACCTGGAACCTGTTCGCCAACACGATGAAGACCATGGGCATCGAATGCCGTTTCGTCGATCCGGCCGATCCGGAGAATTTCCGCCGCGCCACGGACGCCAAAACGCGCTGCTACTACGCCGAGACCCTGCCCAACCCCAAGCTCGCGGTGTTCCCGATCGCCGAGGTCGCCCGCATCGGCCGCGAGCAGGGCATCCCGCTGATCATGGACAATACCGCCGCCCCCGTGCTCTGCCGGCCGTTCGACCATGGGGCGGCGATCGTGCTGCATTCGACCACCAAATACATCGGCGGCCACGGCACCTCGATCGGCGGCATCCTGGTCGACGACGGCAACTTCGACTGGGAAAAGCACAAGGACCGCTTCCCGATGCTGAACACGCCCGACCCCAGCTACCACGGCGCGGTGTGGACGCAGGCGACCAAGCCGATGGGGCCGGTGGCCTACATCATCAAGGCGCGCGTGACGCTGCTGCGCGACGTCGGCGCGCCGATGAGCCCGTTCAACGCCTTCATGTTCATCCAGGGGCTGGAGACGCTGCCGCTGCGCATGCGGGTCCATTGCGACAACGCCAACGCGGTGGCCAAGCATCTCGTCCAGAACCCGAAGATCGCCCGGGTGATCCATCCCTCGCTGATGACCGGCGAGGCCCGGAAGCGCGCCGACCAGCACCTCTCGCGCGGCTATGGTGGGTTGCTGGGCTTCGAGCTCAAGGGCGGCGCCGATGCCGGCCGCAAGTTCATCGACAGCCTGAAGATGTTCTACCACGTGGCCAACATCGGCGACGCCCGCAGCCTCGCCATCCACCCGGCCTCGACCACCCACTCGCAGCTCTCGGCCGGGGAGCAGGCGCAGACCGGCGTCACGCCGGGCTACGTCCGGCTGTCGATCGGGCTGGAGCACATAGAAGACATCCTGGCCGACCTCGACCAGGCGCTGGCGGCCGTCTGATCGGGCAGGGCGGCGGGCCTTAAACCGACGCCAAAACGTCGGTTAATCGTGTCGATAAATCCTGTCGGTTTATGCGCCGCGCCCGCCCGCCGACATTTTAGACGCCCGCCGGCGGCCGATTAAACTGACACCTGACTGTCGGTTTAATGTGTCGATAAATGCCGGGAACGCGGACCGGTGCGGATTCCGACGCAAGCCGGACAGGTATTCCGAAGTCAAGCCGGACGATGATTCCGAGATGAAGCCGGACGGCAAGCCGAACTAGAGCGGGGCCGATTCCGATCTGAAGCCGGACAGCCCGACCGCTGTGGATATGGTCAGGATAAGTAGGCCGAAGCGGACGTGTCCGAAGGTCAGCAGAGACTGCATTCGAGTGTCTCCATGAACGGGAGAATCGGATGCCGTCGAGGAGAGAGCTGACCATGAGACAGATGCGACAAGTGCTGCGGCTCAATGCCGAGGGACTGAGCATACGGGCGATCGGGCGGAGTGTCGGGGCGGCCCGCTCGACCGTGCAGGATGCCTTGAGACGGGCAGCGGCGGCGGGTCTGGTGTGGCCGCTGCCCGAGGCAGTGACGGACGCGGGTCTGGAAGAGCGATTGTTCGCGCGCGCGAGCACGCGGGCGGGTCAACGGCATCGGGTCGAACCCGATTGGGCGTCGGTGGCGCGCGAGCTGAAGCGGCCGGCGATGTCGTTACAGATTTTGTGGGACGAATATCGGGCCGGCCATCCTGACGGTTATGGCTATTCGCGATTCTGCGATCTGTTCCGCGAGTTCGAGCGCCGCCTCTCGCCGGTGATGCGCCAGCAGCATGTGGCGGGCGAGAAGGCATTCGTCGACTATTCCGGCAAGCGCGTGCCGATCGTCGATCCGCGAACCGGCGAGGTCGGCGAGGTCGAACTGTTCGTCGGCGTGCTGGGCGCTTCGAACCTGACCTTCGCCACGCTGACGCCGACGCAGAAGCTGCATGACTGGATCGGCGCGCATGTTCGCATGTTCGCGTTCTTTGGCGGCGTACCGCGGCTGGTGGTGCCGGACAACCTGAAGAGCGCGGTGCAGAAGGCATCGTACTACGATCCCGAGATCAATCGCAGCTACGGCAAGATGGCCGATCATTACGGCATCGGCATCGTGCCCGCCCGGCCGCGCCGGCCGCGCGACAAGGCGATGGCTTCATACTGCACCTCATTCGGGTTGTTGCACGCTCATGGACGCGAGGCTGGGCGGGCGAGCACGCCGGCCGCCGCGGCCCTTGAGAACCGTCTGCCCCGGCGGGATCTCCCACAGTCCTCGGCGCAGGCTGTCGCTATAGCACTTCCTGATCAGGCCCTGTCGTCCCCACTCGTGGACAGCCGTCTCTGAGACGCCGAAGCGCGCTGCGACCTCGGCCGTGGCGAGCATGCCGCGTTCGCGCAGGCGCCGGTAGCGACTGGCCAGCTTGTAGGCGGTGCGGATGAAGGCAATCTTCTTCAAGTTGAATGGCTTGCCCTCCCAGGTCCGCAAGCCGCGCTGGTTCAGGATCTGCGCGATCTCGCGGTCGCAATGATCATCGAGCAGCCGATCGACCTCGGCGACGAGCTCCGGCTTGAACTTGCGAAGCTGGGCGATCGGCTGGGGCCGATCGAGCACCAGGCTGCGAACCGCGCCACCCGACAGCCGCACATGGGCGGTGATCGCCTGCGCCTTGATCAGCGTCACGTCCTCGACCAGCAGGCGCAGGATGCGCTTGCGCTCGCGCGCGTCGACGCGCGGATCGTGCCAGATCCGCGGGAACCGTTGGGCGAGATCGAGGATACGCCGCTGCGTCTCGGCGTCGAGCGAGGCGGCGCGTTCCCGGCCGCGCCGCTCCTGGTCGGCTGCGGCATCGGCATGCAGCCGCAGCTTCGCATTCCAGTCCGCTTCGAGCGCATCGGCGACGAGGCGGTTGTCGGGATCGACCTTCATGTAGCGCCGGCGGGCGAGCTCGGCGTCGTACCGCGTCCGCTCGACATGCTGGCGGCGCAAGGCGTCGGTCTCGGCGACGCGGGCCTGCAGTTCGCGCTGGACGGCCAAAGTGACCGCCAGGGTCATCGGCGTCATCAACTCGACCAGCAGGGCGCCGAC
The DNA here is from genome assembly GCA_031413475.1 of Amaricoccus sp. Taxonomy (GTDB): domain Bacteria; phylum Pseudomonadota; class Alphaproteobacteria; order Rhodobacterales; family Rhodobacteraceae; genus Amaricoccus. The sequence continues at coordinate 3,083 of JANOEW010000756.1, read as the reverse complement.
CGCCGGATCGACGGCTTTGCCGGGAACGGTCTGACAGACCTTGCCACCGCGGCGCACCAGCGCCTCCTGACAGATGTAGACCGGGACGCTGCGGCCGTGCTCGCGGCTGTAGCGGACGCCCATGCGCTCGCCGCACAAGCCGCACAGCACGCGGCCTTGCAGCAGCGCCGGACCTTCGCGCGGCGGGCCGGATCGTCGTTCGCCGCCGAACGCGCGGGCGTTGTCCGCCAGGCGTCGCTGGTTGGCCTCGAAGCACCCCCAATCGATATAGCCGCGATGCATGCCCGGCATGACGAACTGCCAGTCCGCCCTCGGCATCCGGATCACCGTGGTGCCGCCATCGGGGCGGCGTCGGGTGCGCGTCCGGCCGTACACGAACGCGCCGGCATAGCGCGGATTGTGCAGCACCTGCAGGATGCGGGCGTGCTGCGGCGGCGCCCACCGCAGTTCGCCCTTGTTGATGCCGACGCGCAGCCGGCGCGGGAACAGCAACTCTTGCTCGCGGAAGAAGCGGACCGTCCGCATCGCGCTGCCGGTTCGCTCGAAGGTGTCGAACACCAGCCGGAGCGCGCCTTGCACCTCGGCATCGGGATCGGGCTCCAGCGTCCCGTCCGGTCCGTAGATCAGGCCGACCGGCGGTCCCATCGCGAGCTCGCCCCGACGTGCCTTGTTGAGCTGGCCGCCGCGCATGCGCGCCTTCAGGATGTGCAGCTCGGCTTCGCTCATCGTGCCCTTGAGCCCGAGCAGCAGGCGGTCGTTGAAGCCGGCGGGATCGTAGATGCCGTCTTCGTCGAGAATGAGCGTGGCGGTCAGCGCGCAGAGCTCGATCAGTCGGTGCCAGTCGGCCGAGTTGCGCGCCAGGCGCGAGACCTCGAGGCCCATGACGATGCCTGCCTTGCCGAGCGCCACTTCGCTCACCAGCTCCTGGAAGCCGTCGCGCCCGGCCGCGCTAGAGCCGGACTTGCCGAGATCGCGATCGATGACGCGGACGCGTTCGGCCGGCCATCCCGCGGCGATCGCGCGATCGCGCAGCCCGTATTGCCGCTGCGTGCTCTCGCCATGCTCGGCGACCTGACGCAGCGTCGATTGCCGGACGTAGAGATAGGCATCCCGCTTCAGATGATCGGCGGTGACCTTGAGATCAGGCATGGGCGGCCTCCGTGGCGAGCGCGACGACGATGTCGGCGATGAGACGGGTGAGTTCGTCCGCGACCGGCACCGGATCGACGATGGCTGCCGGCATCGGCTCCGGCCTGGCGCGGGCTGGCTCGACGACCGGTTGCAGGGTCAGTCGCGCGAGCCATCCGGCCAGTCCGTGGCGACGTACCGTGCCGAGGTCGGGCCCGGCAACCGGTTCGCCGCCCAGCGCCGCGGCGCGCAACCTCTCGTAGGCATCGGCCGTGCGCGTGGCGATGGCCGTCAGGCCGGGGCGCGTGGTTTTTTTTTGCGCGACAGCGCGCGCTCCAGGCTGCGCCGGTGCACCTTGACGCCGAACTGCCGCTCGATCGCGGCGAGACATTGCGGCGTCGTCAGCTCGGGGCTTGCGGCCCTGAGATCGGCAACGAAAGCGACCACCTCGGCGGAGATCTTGTGCCCGCCCTTCGGCCCGCGGGGACGCGGCACCAGCCCGCCCAGGCCGTTCGTGGCGAGCGCGCTCTGCGCCTTGTAGAAGGTCGGCCGGGAGACACCGAAGGCGCCCGCGACATCGCTGATCGCCACGCCGTCGGCGCGGTGCCGCCGCACCATCTCGTAGCGAACCTGCACCAGATCCTTGGCGTCGAAGAACGGGTTGCCAGCGAACAGTGGGTCGCGGACGGCTTCGGGATGCGGGTTGAGCGCGCCGTCGCGCGCTAGGGCGGCGCGCTTCGGGTCGTGCCGTGGCGGCTTCGCCATACGGGACTCCGATCGAGGATCGTAAATATAAATATGCCTCTACATATTGTCTGTCAAGCGGATGCGGAGCGCAATCAGTAGGTATTATACCGATTTTATTCAAACAACCTCTCCATAAGGAACCAACTTGCGGCGTGATCTTCTTTACATATGCGGCGTAATTACACTTACGCATCGTCGCACCCGATCTCCGCGTTAATCCGCTCCAGCAGCCCGCACAGCGCGAGCAGATCGACGGTGCGGAATGCAGCCTTGCCGCCGGCGATCCGCCGGAACTCGTCCGGCGGATCGATATCCGTCAGATTGCTGTCGATCGAGCGCAGCCCGCCGTTCGGGCACGCATAGACGATCCGATCCTCGCCCCAATGCAGGCGCCGGGCGACCAGTTCAAGCTCGCGGCCACGGTACGGGTGGAACGGATGCGTGATCCGCATCGTGCTGCCGGTCGTGCCGACACCGGCTGCAGTCGACGACATTCTCCAAGGCCAAGGTCGAGGGCGCGGTGCGCATCGCCCAGAGCGTTGTCCTGGGCCGGCTGCGGCACGTGACTCATTTCTCGCTGGCGGCCGCCGAAGCGATGGTGCAGCAGGCCGTGCAGTTCATCAACGACAAGCCGATGCGCCGGCTCGGCATCAGCCGGCGCCAGCTCTTCGATACCACCGAGAAGGAGGCGTTGAAGCCGCTGCCGGCGAGCCACTACGTCGTCGCCGAATGGCGCCTGGCCCGGGTCGGCATCGACTATCACGTCGAAGCGGCGAAGTTCTTCTACTCGGTGCCGCACGCGCTGCTCGGCCGCGAGGTCGAAGTCTGCATCGGCGAGCGCAACCCCTCGGGCAGCATGATCAGCCGGTTCTCCACGCTGCCATCGGCGCCCACCAGCACCGCCATCGCCCGCCCCGGCGCCAGCGGCACGAAACTTATCTGCCGAATGACCATCTCGGTCTTCGCAACCAGCACCAGCCCCGCGCATTGTGAAAGGCCTGAAAGCACCGCCGTGGTCCGCGCCAGCGCCTCCTCGATCGCCGTGCCGCCCTCGACCCCCGCCTCGATCAGCGCGCGTTCTTCCTCGGATGGCGCACTCGCCTGCATCATCCCATCGACAAACATCCGCAGCCCCACCTGCGTCGGCACACGCCCGGCGGACGTATGCGGCGCCGCCAGCAACCCCAGCTCCTCCAGGTCCTGCATGG
>JANOEW010000755.1:0-2636 GCA_031413475.1 Amaricoccus sp. | reverse complement strand
CCATTTCAGCGCCCATTTCATCGCCCGGTCAGCGCGGCCTGCAGGCGCAGACCCTCGGCGAGGGCGTCGAGGTCGATCAGCCCGACCAGCCGCCCCTCGCGCAGGATGCACACCAGCCGGCCGTCGCCCGGCTGGATCCGCGCCAGCAGCTCCGCCAGCGTGACCGCGATGTCGGCGGTCGACGCCGGCGCCATCGCCTCGCGCGCCGCGCTGTCCGGCCCGCCCGCGCTCAGTCCGCGCAGCAGCGCGCCGCGCGTCACCACGCCGAGCACGCGCTCGCCGTCGACCACCGGGAAATCCCGCTGCGATCCGGCGAGCGTCAGCGCGACCGCGCGCGACAGCGGGTCGGCGGGGGCCAGCGTCGCGAACCGCGTCGTCATCGCCCGTGCGGCCGGTTGGCGGGCGAGCCGCGCGTCGGCCTCGACGGCGCCCGCCTCAGCCCCGGCCCCAATCCACACGAACACCGCGATCAGGATCAGGAACGGATTGCCGGCCAGCCCGAGCAGGCCGAGCCCCACGGCGAAGATCTGCCCGACCGTCGCCGCCGCCCGCGTCGCCCGCACCCGGTCGAGACGCAGGCTCAGGACCGCGCGCAGCACCCGTCCGCCGTCCATCGGGAAGGCGGGCAGCAGGTTGAACGCCGCGAGAATCAGGTTCGCGGCCAGCAGGCTCTGCAGGAAGCCCATCCGCGCCATGTCGCCGCTCATCAGCCCGCCGGGCTCGCCGCCGGCGCGCAGCGCGAGCCAGGCGAGTGCGGCGATCGCCAGGTTCACCGCCGGACCGGCGAGGGCGACCAGAATCTCCTGCCGCGGCTCCTTCGGCATCGAATCGAGCAGCGCGAGCCCGCCGATCGGCAGCAGCGTGATGTGGCGCGTGCCGATGCCGAAGCGCCGCGCAGTCAACGCGTGGCCGTATTCGTGCAGGAGCACGCAGAGGAACAGCATCACGATCAGCGAAAGCCCGGTCAGGACCCCCGCGACGCTCCCGGTCTCGGACCAGTAGACCGCCGCGAAGTAGGCGAGCAACGCCAGGAAGGTGACGTGGACATAGACGTCGATCCCCGCGAAGCGGCCGAGTTTCGCCGACCATTTCATCCGCGTCCCTTCCCCGGCGCCGCCGTGTCCCGGTCATGCTGCCCCGGATCGGCGCGCCTGTGCAAGCCGACGGGGCCGTGCATCCGCGCCCGCGCCCGGCTATCATCGCGCCCGACGCCGCGTCCGGCGGCGTCGCGCAGCGCCCGACCCGCCACCAGAGGCCGCCATGAGCATCCGCAATCTGCAGTTCATGCTGCGCCCGCGCTCGATCGCGGTGTTCGGCGCCTCCGAGCGGCCGGGTTCGCTCGGCGCGGCGCTGATGAAGAACCTGCTGGCGGGCGGCTTCTCCGGGCCGGTCCACCCGGTCAACCCGCACCACAGCAGCGTCATGGGGCTACCCTGCGTCGCCCACGCCGCCGATCTGCCCGAGCCGCCCGACCTCGCGGCGATCGTCACGCCCGCGGCCATGGCGGCCGAGGTGGTGGCGGAGCTCGGCGCCCGCGGCGGGCGCGCGGCGGTGGTGTTGAGCGCCGGGGTCGACGGGCCGCTGCGTCAGGCCGTGCTGGACGCGGCGCGGCCGCATCTGCTGCGGATCATCGGGCCGGACACCGTCGGGCTGATGATCCCCGGCATCGGGCTCCAACTCGGCGTCGCGCATCTCGCCCCGCGCCCCGGCCGGCTCGCGCTGATCTCGCAGTCGGGGGCGGTCGCCACCACGCTGATCGACTGGGCCGAGGAACGCGGCATCGGCTTCAGCCATGTCATCGGCCTCGGCGACACCGCCGACGTCGATCTCGGCGACTGCCTCGACCTGCTAGCGGGCGAGGGCGGGGCGCGCGTGATCCTCGCCTGTTTCGAGACGATCCCCGCGGCGCGTAAATTTCTGTCCGCGGCCCGCGCCGCGGCGCGGTTGAAACCGGTGATCGCGCTGAAGGTCGGCGGGACCGCGGCGCCGGACGGCCGGGCGGAGACCCGCGGCGCTCCGCCGGCGGGCGACGACGCCGTGCTCGCGGCGGCGCTGCGCCGGTCGGGGGTGCTGCGGGTGCGCGGCCTCGCCGAGCTGTTCGCCGCCGCCGAGACCCTGGCCCGCGTCCGCCCGCCCGCTGGAGCGTGCGCGCCTCGCGATCGTCACCAACGGCGGCGGCGTGGCGCGGCTGGCGCTCGACCGGCTCGCCGAGGGCGCAAGCGAACTGGCGGCGTTCACCCCCGCGACGGTCGCGGCGCTGGCCGGCGCGGCGCCCCGTGGACCGGGCGGGGCCAATCCGGTCGATCTCGGCGGCGACGCGTCGCCGGAGCGCTACGCCGCGGCGGTCGCCGCGGTGGCGGCCGACCCCGGGGTGGACGTGACGCTGACGATGAACTGTCCCATGGGCGTCTCGGACTCCGAGGCGATCGCGGGCGCGGTCGCCGGCCTCGCCGACGCCGGGCGAATCGGCGGCAAACCCGCGCTCGCGGCGTGGCTCGGCGGCGCGACGGCGCGCAGCGCGCGCACGGCGCTGCGCGCGGCCGGCCTTGCGAGCTACAACACGCCGGACGCGGCGGCCGAGGCGATCGGGCACCTCACCGACTGGGGCCAGGCCCAGGCGGCGCTGCTGCGCGTGC
>JANOEW010000754.1:0-3356 GCA_031413475.1 Amaricoccus sp. | reverse complement strand
TCTTCGGGCATGAGTTAGGGACCTAACTCTTATTTGCCCGTAACCCGTTGATTTCGTTGAGTGCACAGTTGGCGCTGTCATATGAGTCAGGCCTCACTCATATGAGTGAGGTCGTCATCGAGCCCCTCCGGGTAGACCCAGACAGCGGGGTTTTCGACCTGGAGGCAGAGCCCGGATTGGGGGCACTTGAAGTGGCTGGGCAGGACCGGACGGGCGGTTGTGGTGATCTCGCCGGTGGCCGGATCGACGTGGTCGACGGGTGCGCCGAAGTGCATGCCCTCGACGCAGAGATACCCGAACCGGGACCGGGTGACGGGGAAGCCGAACCCCGAGGGGTCACGCAGGAACTTCACGAAGCCCTTGGTCGCCAGCACGCTGAGGCGTTCACGGATCGTGTGCTTGCTGCCCAGACCGCCCCGGTTCTCGAAGGTCTCGGCGAACTGCATAGCGGTGTAGAGGCGTTCGCTCGCCGCCTCATCCAGCAGCATACCGAGGATGACATCGTGCTTGCGCAGCCGTTCGGCATCGAGCTTGGCGCCGACCTCCTTGCGCACCAGGCGCTCGTTCAGCGGGTTCAGCTCGACCCATTCGCCCTTCACCTTGTCGATGAGCTTTCCCGGCAGCGCGGGGCCATTGCGCAGTTCGATCTCCAGCCTGCGGACGGTGCTGTCCTCGTCGGGCCGGTGCATGAGCAGCCCCGAGGTGTAGAAACCCCGCAGCGCGCTGGCGCCGGAGAGGGCGAGGAAAGGATCGTCCTTGACCTGATGCTTGGTGGCCTTGCGGGTGTGGTGGGCGAGGATGACGCCCACATCCGGATTGACCGCTTCGCGCAGGAGTTCGACCCTGTCTTTCAGGAAGAACATCATGGCGGTGTTGTCATTTTCGCCGCCACCCTCGGGGCCACCGTCGAACAGGTTGCGGATCGGGTCGATGACGAGGATGTCGGGCGGCGCATCAGGGAACGCGGCGCGGATCGCCTCGGTGACGCGGGCGACCCCTTCCGCGTCCAGCAGCAGCTTCAGCTTCGGCGTGGCGATGAAGGTGTCGCGCGCGGCGACGATCACGGCGGCGGGCAGCGCGATCTGCTGCATGCGCTCGCGGAGATAGTGATACTGGATCTCGGCCTGCAGATAGAACACGCGCAGCGCCCGAGACGGCGTAAAGCCGAGGAACGGCACGCCCGCCGCCATGTGGACGAGCCAGGAAATCAGGAAGTCGCTTTTGCCGACCTTGGGCGCGCCGCCCAGCACCAGAAGCCCGCCCGGGGTCAGCACGCGCGGGCCGATGATGTCCTCGGGCATCGGGCTCGTATCGTCGAGCAGCGCGCCGAGGGTGAAGGTCGGCAGCGGGCTGGCGGGGACGTCGGTTCGGGATGCGCGCAAGAGCGGCGGGCCGTTGCGTTTCACATGCAGCGTCCAGAGCCGTTCGGACTCGGCCTGCAGCCGATCGAGCGGCCAGGACGGGCGCAGGATGGCGGCGTTGTAGCCGCAGATCGCCTCCCAGCCATCGAACGGGTCGAGGCGGCCCTCGTGCACCAGGCGGACGTAATGGCCGATGGCGGCGCTCGCCCCCTGGAAGCGCGACCAGTCGTCGACCGCGCCCTCGCGCACCGGCGTGGTGAGCACGGCGTCGATGCCGGGCTTGGACGTCGGGGCGGACAGGTCGCTGGCGAAGCCGACGCCCGGCAGTGGCGGCATCTCCGCGACCCGTGCGGCGAGATCCGCAAGGTCCACCTCGACCGCACGGTGTTCACGGATCTGCACGAGGCGCTGGTGGCCGTGCTTGTGATAGACGGTGCCTGGCACCCGGATCGGCTGGTGCGCCGAGCGGAAATGGGTGTCGCCTCCGACCTTGATGGCGATGTCGCCGCGCAGGCGGCAGAGGATAGCCAGATCGGCGCCTTCGGCGGGTTCCGTCAGTTTCCACCAGACATGGAGCTTCGCCGCGCCCTCGGGCGTGCGGCCGCCGCTTTCGATGATCAGCGTGGGCGCGCCGAGGTGGTGGGTGACATGGTCGAGCTTGGCCGGGATGTCGCCGGCGTCGAGATCGACCACGATCGCCTGCATCTGCAGCACGTCGGCGGCGCGAGCCTGACCCTGCTCGACGACGGTGCCGGGGATGACATAGACGGCCGCCCCCTCGCGGTTGGCCCATGCGGCGAAGGTCGCGAGCTTGCCGGGCGCGGTGTCGTCAGCCGGGATCCAGATGTTGTGCGGCTTGCCGTCCCGTCCCTGACCCTTGTCGACGAAGCCGCGCAGCGGGATCAGCCCCTCGCACCAGCTGAACACGGTATCCAAGAAGATGGAGACCTGGTCGGGGTCGGGATCGCAGCCGAACGGGTTCTCGGGCGGAGGGCCGTCGTTGAAGTCCATCCACGGGTTGAAGTGCAGGATGCCGTCGTCGCTCACCGCTCGAGCCTCCAGCAACGCTCGGACCACGGGCAGAAGTGGCACTCGAAGAAATCCGGCGTGGTGGCGAGGCGCGGCAGCAACTCGCCCGCATCCGTGGCCTGCAGGATCCGCACGCCCCGGTCGGACATGCGCTGCGCGAGATCGGCGTCGAAGGGGACCAACTCGTGGTGAAGCTCGGCGGTGTCCTTGTTGATCGCGGTGAAGAGCGCGGGCGCGGCCGAGATGCCGGGGACCGTCCCTTCCATGTAGGCCTGGTAGAGCGCGATCTGGGCGGCGTAGACCGGCTTCGACTTCGTCACGCCGTCCTTGACGCAGGCGCGCCAGTTCTTCGCGTTCATCGTCTTGCATTCCCAAAGCGCGGGAACGGCAAGGCCAAAGCCTTCGGGTCCGGCTGCGACGATGCCGTCGACATGGCCCCGGATGCGCCCGCCCGCGACGGAGAATCCGAACTGCCCGCCGTCGGGCAGGTTGCCCTTGCGGGTGTAGAGATCGAAGCCTGCGCCGCGAAGCCAGGCGACAGCCAGATCTTCCAGCGCATGGCCGATGACGAAGATGCGCAGCGTCTTGCCACTGAACTCCTGGTCCTCGTCCTTGGGCGTGGCCGTGAACTCAAACTGCAAGGCGCGCTCGCAGGCATGGCCGAGACGCGATCCGCCGAGATACTCGCGGGGCGGCCGCATCGCCTGATCGGCGGTCAGCGCCTGATCGACGGCTGCGTTGACCTGGTCGGCGAAGTTGGGGCGGTGATTGTAGTCCAGCGTCAAAACGGCACCTCCGGCGTCTGCGCCCGGACGATGTCGGACATGGCCTCGCGGAAGCCCTCGACGGCTTCCTCGATCAGCGCGCGCACCTGCGCCTCGGTCAGATCGGCGAGCGGGGTCGTCCAGCCGATTTCGTCCGGGCGCAGACGCCGGAGGTGCCGTTTTGACGCTGGACTACAATCAC
>JANOEW010000753.1:0-2501 GCA_031413475.1 Amaricoccus sp. | reverse complement strand
GAGACGGCGGAGATGCCGGGGCTCTACGCCGCCGGCGACTTCGACCTCGCGGGCTTTGCCGTGGGGGCGCTGGAGCGCGGCGCCGGCCTGCCCGCGGGCGTGGCCGCGGGCGACGTGCTGCTCGGGCTCGCGTCGTCGGGCGTGCATTCGAACGGCTTCAGCCTGGTGCGGCGGATCGCGGCCGACGCGGACCTCGGCTGGGACGACCCCTGCCCGTTCGGCGAGGGCGCGCTCGGGGCGGCGCTGCTGGCGCCGACGCGGATCTATGTGCGGCCGGCGCTGGCGGCGCTGCGGGCCGGCGGTGTGCGGGCGTTCGCGCATGTCACCGGGGGCGGGCTGACCGAGAACCTGCCGCGGGTGCTGCCGGAGGGGCTCGGGGCCGAGGTCGATCTCGACGTGCTCGACCTGCCGCCGGTGTTCGGCTGGCTGCGCGACCAGGGCGGCGTGGCCGACGCCGAGATGCTGCGCACCTTCAACTGCGGGATCGGGCTGATCGCGGTGGTCGCGGAGGACCGGACGGCGGCGCTGGCCGACCTGCTCGAGGCCGAGGGCGAAACGGTGCGGGCGATCGGGCGGGTCGTCGCCGGCGCGGGCGTGCGCTATGCTGGGCGGCTGTGAGGCGCAGGCGGGTCGCGATCCTGATCTCGGGGGCTGGGTCGAACATGCTCGCGCTGGCCCGCGACATGGCCGATCCGGCGCACCCGGCGGAAGTCTGCCTTGTGGTCGCGAACCGGCCGGACGCGGAGGGGCTGGCGCGCGCGGCGGCGCTGGGGCTGGCGACGGCGGCGGTGGATCACCGCGCACATTCGGACCGGGCGGGGTTCGAGGCGGCGCTCGGGGCGCGGCTCGGGGATGTCGGGGCGGAGCTGCTGGCGCTGGCCGGGTTCATGCGGGTGCTGACGCCGGGATTCGTCTCGCGCTGGCGGGGGCGGATGCTGAACGTGCACCCGTCGCTGCTGCCGCTGTTTCCGGGGCTCGACACTCACGCGCGGGCGCTGGCGGCGGGCATGGCGGTGCACGGCTGCACGGTGCACGAGGTGACGCCCGAACTCGACGCCGGACCGATCCTCGGGCAGGCGGTGATCCCGGTACTGGAAGGGGACACGCCGGAGCGCCTCGCGGCGCGGCTGCTGCCGATGGAGCACCGGCTCTATCCGGCGGTGCTGCGCCGGTTCGCGGCGGGCGACCGCACGCCGGTGGCGCTGTTCCCGTGACCCGGCCGGTCTCGGCGCTGCGCAACCTCGGGCCGCGCTCGGTCGAGGCCTTCGCCAAGGCGGGGATCCATTCGGCAGAACAGCTGATCGCGCTTGGGCCGAACGCGGCCTATGCGCGGCTGCTCGGGACCGGGGTGCGGCCGAATTTCGCGATGTTCTGGGCGTTGACCTTCGCGATCCAGGACCGGCACTGGACCGACCTCGGATCCGAGGAGAAGGCGGCGTTGCGGGCGCGGTTCGATGCGGTCAAGGCTGCCGCCGCGCCGGTTCCGGGCGGTCAAGTGGCGCTGGAGGCGGCGCTCGACCGGTTCGGGGTGGGTCAGCCGACCAGTTCGAGGCCGGAGAAGAAATAGGCGATCTCGACGGCCGCGGTCTCGGCGGCGTCGGAGCCGTGGACCGAGTTCTCGCCGATCGAGAGGGCGAATTCCTTGCGGATCGTGCCCGGGGCGGCATCGGCTGGGTTGGTCGCGCCCATGACCTCGCGGTTCTTGGCGACCGCGTCCTCGCCCTCGAGCACCTGGGCGACGATCGGGGCCGAGGCGATGAACTCGGTCAGCTCGGCGAAGAACGGGCGGTCCTTGTGCACGGCGTAGAACGCCTGGGCCTGGGCGAGGCTCAGATGGATCCGCTTCTGGGCGACGATCCGCAGGCCGGCGGCCTCGAGCTTGGCGTTGATCGCGCCGGTGAGATTGCGCCGGGTGGCGTCGGGCTTGATGATCGAGAAGCTACGCTGGATGGCCATGCCACTACCCCTTGAAGGATGCCGGGCGGACCGCTGCCCACCCCTCGCGAGCGGGCCGTTAGCACGGCTCCGGGGGGCTGGGAAGGGGCGGTTTCCGGCTTGGGGCGGGGGAATTCACCGTGAATATTCGGCAAGGTGTTGCAATCGTTGAGACACTGAATCGCTCACGAAAGGTAAACGCCTGGGGCGACGCGGAAGGCGCCGATGCAGCGAGAAGACCAGCAAGGATGTCATGGGCAGCGTCCGCTTTGCGCCAGAAGTTTCCGTGGGCGCAAAGGGCAGAAATCGGCCCTTGGGCGCGCTTCGGCTGAAGATCGGATTGACGAACCAACCTGCCGCTCAGCGAAAGTCCGCTTCCGGCCAAGCGGCCCGGCTACGGGATCAGCACCATCTTTCCATGCGATTGACCCGCTTCGCCCAACCGATGTGCTGCTGCGGCGTCGGACAGCGCGAACTGGTGTGCGATCTCCAATGGTTTGAGGTTGCCGCTGTCCAGCTTGGCGGCGATGTCGGCCAGGGCGGCGCCGCTCGGTGGTGTGAACACG
>JANOEW010000752.1:0-3457 GCA_031413475.1 Amaricoccus sp. | reverse complement strand
GTCAACTACCTGCACGGCGACCGCCGCCTCGGCGACGCCTTGATCCGCCGTGACAACCCCGACATGCCGCAGGCCACGATCGACGCCTCGGTGGCGAGCTTGAGGCCGATCCGTGGGAGGGCGTGGAGCTGAAATACCCGGCCGGCACCAAGTTCACCGGCCGCGTCACCAACATCACCGACTACGGCGCCTTCGTGGAGCTGGAGCCGGGGATCGAGGGGCTGGTGCATGTCTCCGAGATGAGCTGGACCAAGAAAAACGTGCATCCAGGCAAGATCGTCTCGACGTCGCAGGAGGTCGAGGTGCTGGTCCTCGAGATCGACGGCCAGAAGCGCCGGGTGTCGCTGGGGCTGAAGCAGACCCAGGGCAACCCCTGGCAGAACTTCGCGGCCAGCCACCCCAACGGCACCGAGGTCGAGGGCGAGATCAAGAACATCACCGAGTTCGGGCTGTTCGTGGGCCTGGATGGCGACATCGACGGCATGGTGCATCTGAGCGACCTCGACTGGAACCGCTCCGGCGAGGAGGCGATCCAGGACTACCGCAAGGGCGACAGCGTCAAGGCGGTGGTCACCGACGTCGATGTGGAGAAGGAGCGCATCTCGCTGTCGATCAAGGCGGTGGGCGGCGACAGCTTCGCCGAGGCGGTCGGCGGGGTGAAACGCGGCGACATCGTCACGGTCACCGTCACCTCGATCGAGGATGGCGGAATCGAGGTCGAATACGACGGCATGAAGTCCTTCATCCGCCGGTCCGACCTCAGCCGCGATCGTTCCGAGCAGCGCCCGGAGCGCTTCACCAAGGGGGACCACATCGACGCGCGGGTGACCAACATCGACGTGAAGACGCGCAAGCTCGGGCTGTCAATCAAGGCGCGTGAGATCGCCGAGGAGAAGGAAGCGGTCGAGCAATACGGGTCTTCGGACTCGGGCGCCTCGCTCGGCGACATCCTCGGGGCCGCGCTGAAGCGCCGCGACGGCTGAGGGCGTGGACGCGCTGGAGCGCGATTTCTACGAGGAGCGGCGCCGCACGTGGCGCCGTTCCGCGTTCTGGCGCGGTTTCGGCGTGGCGGCGGTCATCGGACTGATCGCCACGGCCATCGCGTTCGGCGGCGACGTCGGCGGGGGCCGGGACCAGATCGCGCGCTTCGATCTGTCGGGCGTCATCGTCGACGACACGCGCCGCGACGCGCTGCTCGCCGATCTCGCAGAAAGCGAAAACGTGCGCGCGCTGATTCTGCGGGTCAATTCGCCCGGCGGCACCACGGCGGGCTCCGAGGCGCTGTTCGACAGCCTGCGCGCCGTCGCGAGCGTCAAGCCCGTGGTGGCGGTGATGGGCGAGGTCGCCGCCTCGGGCGGCTATATCGCGGCGATCGCCGCCGATCACGTCATCGGTCGTGGCAACACGCTGACCGGCTCGATCGGCGTGATCCTCGAGTATCCCGACCTCAGCGGGGTGATCGCCCGGCTCGGTGTCGAGATCGAGACGGTGCGTTCGTCCGAACTCAAGGGCGAGCCCTCGCCGTTCCGACCGACCAGTCCCGCGGCGCGTGCGATGGATGCGGCGCTGGTCGCTGACAGCTACGCCTGGTTCCGCGGCCTGGTGGCCGAGCGGCGGGGGCTCGACGGCCCTGCGCTCGACGCGGTGGCGAACGGACAGGTCTTCACCGGACGCCTGGCGCTCGATCGGCGGCTGATCGACGCCATCGGCGGCGAGGCGCAGGCGGTCGCGTGGCTCGAATCGCGCGACGTCGGCCTGATCGGGCTGCCGGTCCGCGACTGGGAAGTCGAAACCGAGTCGGGCGTGCTCGGCGCGATCTTCGGCCGGATCGCGTCAAGCGGCGGGATTCTTGGAGAAATATCGCGGCTTTCCGGCCCCGGGCTCTATTCCCTCGGACCCTGAATCCTGCCAGTATACAGGTCATTGATTTTCCCGACGTGCGCACCGGGGTGGCGGTCATGATCAAGTCCGAACTGATCCAACGGATCGCCGAGGCAAACCCACATCTGTTCCAGCGCGACGTCGAGCGCATCGTCGCGACGGTGTTCGATGAGATCATCGAGGCGATGGCGTCGGGCCACCGGGTCGAGCTGCGCGGCTTCGGGGCGTTTTCGGTGAAGAAGCGCGACTCTCGGATCGGGCGGAACCCGCGCACCGGCGACAGCGTCGAGGTCGAGGAAAAATACGTGCCCTTCTTCAAGACCGGCAAGCTCTTGCGCGACCGGCTCAACGAGGGCTAGGACTGCGGGGCAGCATCCGAGGACGCCATGCGGACCATCAAGCTCTTTCTTCTGGCCCTGATCCTGGTCGCGATCGTGACGCTGGCCGTGGCGAACCGCGGGCCGGTTACCCTGAACCTGCTGCCCGAGGGCCTGTCGAGCGTGGCGCAGCGCTCGATCCAGCTGCCGCTCTATGCCGTGGGCCTGCTGTCGATCCTGACCGGCATGGTGCTCGGCTATATCCTCGAATGGCTGCGCGAGTACAAACACCGCAGGCTCGCTTCGGTGAAGGCGCGCGAAGCGGCCCAGCTCAACCGCGAGGTCGGTCAGCTGCGCCGCGAAACCGGCAAGGGCGACGACGACGTGCTCGCGCTGCTGAGGAACTGAGTCCGGTCTCGATGCAGGTCAAGATCTGCGGGCTGCGCAGTCGGGGCGACCTGGTGGCCGCCGCCGCCGCCGGGGCGGCCTACGGCGGACTGGTGTTCTACCCGCCGTCGCCGCGGCACGTCACTCTCGCGGACGCGCGCTGGATCGCCGCGGGCCGGGTCGAGGGCCTGCCGCTGGTTGCGCTGACGGTGGACGCGAGCGACGCCGAGCTCGCGGCCATCCTCGAAGCCGTCCCGATCGACCTGCTGCAACTGCACGGCGCCGAATCGCCCGAGCGCGTGGCCGAGGTGCGGGCGCGTTTCGGGCTGCCGGTGATGAAGGCGGTGGGCGTGGCCGAAGAGGGCGACCTCGACGGGCTGCCGGACTACGCCGAGGCGGTCGACATGTTCCTGATCGACGCCCGCCCGCCGCCGGGGGCCGAGCTGCCCGGCGGCAACGGCGTCGCCTTCGACTGGCGGCTGATCCAGGGGCGGCGCTGGCCGGCTCCCTGGATGCTGGCGGGCGGCTTGACGCCGGAGAACGTCGCCGAGGCGGTGCGTCTGACCGGGGCCGAGCGGCTCGACGTGTCGTCGGGCGTCGAGCGGACGCGCGGGGTCAAGGACCCGGCGCGGATCGCCGCGTTCGTGCGCGCGGCGGCCAGCGCCGATGACGTGCTGGCGCCGTCGGCCTGACGGCGGTTCTTCCGGGAGAACCGGGCGCCGGGAACCCCACCTCATACCAGCGGCCTCTCCGCCTGACTCCGGAAAGGGGATTCCCAAATCGTTCGATCTCTGACTCTCTGCCGTGAGGGCAGGAGGCGGAGCAGATGGTGGCGATCGCGATCACGCGGATGGATTTGACCGCGGCGGAGC
>JANOEW010000751.1:0-6593 GCA_031413475.1 Amaricoccus sp. | reverse complement strand
CCATGGCTACGATGCCGCCGACGGGGACATCGGCACCCCAGGAGCTCGAGGGCGTCGACCCGGCTGATCTGCGCAGGATCACGCACGAAGTCCTGGATCGCCAGTATCGCGAGACCCTCGCCGATCCGGTACCGATGCTGGCGGCAAGAGCCCGCGCCAGGCGGTGCGCAGCGCCAAGGGGCGGGTGGCCGTCGCCAGCTGGCTCAAGGGCATCGAGCAGCACAGCGCGCGCTGTCCGCCCGGCGACCCGATGCGGGACTACGATTTCGGCTGGATGTGGGACGAACTCGGGATTTCCGATCTGCGGACGTGATCGCCGCAACTCCGTCGGCGGGTCGGCGGCCTTACACCGCCCTGCGCAGATCCGGACCGTATCCCCGCTTCGCCCCGCCGCGCTGCGAGGACGGCAGGCGGATCAGAGTCGACATTGCGTCGGCGAGGTTCTTCGAGATCGGCTCGCCATCGACCTCTTGCGTCAGGAACCACTCGAAGAGGCTGTCCTTCTTTTCCTGCCGGTCCTCGGACATCCCGAATTGCGCGATCGCCTCCTGCATGAGCGCGAGATACGGCGTGGTGTAGGCAGGTGCGTCACCGAGTTTCGGCATCGAAGGCGGCACGTAGGCCGGCCAGATCGCCAGCACCATGAAGCGCGGCATGCGGATGTCGATGAACTCCCAGAGCGTCGCGGTCAGCTTGTCGTTGAGGTACCTGGCCTCCCGCCACTGCTCCGGCCTGATGCTGCTGTGATGGCCGGAGTGAAGGCCGAACCCGCTTCCTGCGCCGCCCCAAGGGTGCGCTCGTTCCTCGGAATAGCGGCCCTGCGCATGAAGGTCACCGTCCCGCAGCGCCACCATCAGTTGCTCAAGCGCCTCCGCCTTCCATTTCGCCTGGGGATCCTGCGGGCGCTCCCAAGGCATGTACTCCCGTAGCGGCGCGGCTGGCAGCCGGCTCGCCGCGACCGCCCGGTGCGCCACAACCACGCCTTCGACATGGGCGCGCGCTTCGGCGAATGACCACTGCGTGCGATCGAGGGCTTCGAGGACCATGAGCGACTCCCGTGATGGTTGAGAGAAAGGGGCATACCGAGAACACAGGGAACCCTCAAGCCCTGGTGCGACGAAAGGGTGGAACCGTTCCACCCGAGTGATCTCAAGAGGTTGGTGACGGGGTTCACCCCTTCCGAGGTCGCTGATCTCGTCGGCGGCGGGCAGGATGCAGGGCGTGACCAACCTAAAGCGCGCTGCATGATTCGACCATTTCCCCTCAATCCCGATCGGATGTCGGCCAAGGAGCGCGTCGCCGAGGTGACCCGGCTCCTCGCGCTCGGCCTGATCCGCCTAGGGTCCCGACAGCCAAGCCAACTATCTGAGTCAACGAGAGAAAGTCCGCTACACTTCCCGCCCGACCAGAGCGGTCATGCGAACCCGACCTGACGGAGAACCGCATGACCGACAATATCCCCGCGCGCCTCGCCGCGCTGAAGACCACCCCGACGCCCGACCTGAAGGCCCAATGGCGTGACCTGTTCGAAACCGAACCGCCGCCCTTCAATCGGCGCTATCTTGAAAGCCGCCTGGCCTACCGGATTCAGGAACTGGCCTACGGCGGTCTGAAGCCCGAGACGGTCCGCCGGCTGGAGATCCTCGGCGAACAGTACGACAGCGGCAACGTCACCACCCGTCGCCTCCGGCACGACGCCCGCCCGGTCGCCGGCACCCGGCTGATCCGTGAGTACCGCGGCATCGAGCACACGGTGACGGTGCTCGCCGACGGCTACGAATGGGAGGGCCGACCGTACCGCTCGCTTTCGGCGATCGCCCGCGCCATCACCGGCACCCGTTGGAACGGCTTGGTGTTCTTCGGCATCAAGCGGCAGGGGAGCGCGGTATGAACAAGCCGATCACCCGCAAGCTCCGCTGCGCGGTCTACACGCGCAAGTCCAGCGAGGAAGGGCTGGAGCAGGAGTTCAATTCACTCCACGCCCAGCGCGAAGCCTGCGAGGCCTATGTTGCCAGCCAGCGCTCAGAGGGCTGGGCGCTGATCCGCGATCCCTACGACGACGGTGGTTTCTCCGGTGGCACGCTCGAGCGGCCGGCGCTGAAGCGGCTGCTCGCCGACATCGAGGAGGGGCTCGTCGACGTCGTCGTGGTCTACAAGATCGACCGGCTGTCGCGATCGCTGATGGACTTCTCGAAGCTGGTCGAGGTGTTCGACCGGTCCGGCGTCACCTTCGTCTCGGTCACCCAGTCCTTCAACACCACCACGTCGATGGGGCGGCTGACGCTCAACATCCTGCTCTCCTTCGCCCAGTTCGAGCGCGAGGTCACCGCCGAGCGCATCCGCGACAAGATCGCCGCCTCACGCGCGAAGGGCATGTGGATGGGCGGCACGGTGCCGCTCGGCTACGAGGTGAAGGACCGCAAGCTGGTGGTGCAAGCGGCCGACGCCGCCGTCGTGCGCAGCATTTTCGAGCGGTTCATCGAGATAGGCTCGGCGACGGTGCTGGCGCGGGAGCTCCGACGCGAGGGCGTGCGCAGCAGGCGGGGCAACCGGATCGACAAGGGCTCCGTCTACAAGCTGCTGAACAACCCGGTCTACATCGGCATGGCGGTGCACAAGGGCACGGCGCATCCGGGCGAGCACGAGGCGATCATCGATCAGGACCTGTGGGGCAAGGTGCACGCGATCCTCGCGGAGAACACCCGCACCCGATCGGCGCGTACCCGGTCGCAGACGCCAGCGCTGCTCAGGGGGCTGATCTTCGGCCCGACCGGTGCGGCGATGTCGCCGACGCACACCCGCAAGGGCAACCGGCTCTACCGCTACTACGTCAGCCAGGATGTGCTGAAGCGGGGGCCCGACGCATGTCCGGTCGGGCGCGTGCCGGCGGCGGTGATCGAGGCCCCGGTCATCGATCAGCTGCGCGGCATCTTCCGGCAGCCGGAGATCGTCGTCGGCACCTGGCGCGCGGCGCGGGCGGAGCACGACGACATCACCGAGGATGAGGCCCGGAAGGCGCTCACCCAGCTCGACCCGCTGTGGGACGAGCTGTTCCCGGCGGAGCAGGCGCGGATCGTGCAACTGCTGGTCGAGCGGGTCGATGTGCGCATGAACGGCGCTGAGGTCCGGCTGCGGCCGAACGGGATCGCCGGGCTGGTGCGCGAGGTGGCGGGAAGCAGGAGGGCTGCGGCATGACGCTGGCGACGGTCTCGGCGGACGGGGACACGATCACCGTCCACATCCCGATCACGTTCACGAAGCGCGGCGGGCGAAAGCTGGTATTGACGCCGGACGGGGCCGAGTGGGCGCCGCGGCCGCGGGTCGACAACGCGATGGTCAAGGCGCTCGCGCGGGCGTTCCGGTGGCGGAAGATGTTGGACACGGGCGCGTATGCGACGATCGAGGAGCTGGCGAAGGCGAAGAGCGTGAACGCGACTTACGCGAGCCGCGTGCTTCGGCTGACGCTGCTTGCACCGGAGATTGTGGAGGCGATCCTGGACGGCCGGCAGCCCGCGGAGCTGCAGCTGGATGATCTGGTGGAGGGGTTTCCGTTGGAGTGGACGCTTCAGCGCGACGTGCTTGGGACGAACTCCCGCACCTGAGCACCGGGTTCTGGTTGAGCCACACCCGCTAGCAAGAAGACCCGGGATAATGTTCGTTGGAGACGGGTATATTCGCTTTCTTCGGGTCGCGCACCCATGTTGTTGTGCAATGGGGCGGATGCTAGAAGGAGGCTGCGGCAGAGCGAGCAGGAACGATGACGCCACGTGGCTTCGTGAAACTGGCCGCTGCGGGCGTGGTCGCAATTGCGGCGGTCGTGATGGCGCTGGGGTTTCTCGACCGTCCGCCCACGCCGCTCGCCATTGTCTCCGGCTCCGAGAACGAGGCGCTGGAGCCGATCGTCAGCGACTGGGCGACGCGGAACAATGTCGACCTCCAGATCACCTATCTCGGCTCGGTCGATATCTCGCGCGAACTCGGCAAGGGTCCAGACAGCGGCTTCGATGCGGTCTGGCCGGCCAATTCGCTCTGGATCGAACTCGGCGACAGTCGGAAGGTCGTCCGGCACGCGCAGTCGATCCTGCGTTCGCCCGTCGTCCTCGGTCTGAAGCGCTCGATCGCCGAACGGCTTGGCTGGATCGGCCGGGACGACGTCACCATCCAGATGATCCAGGAGGCCGCAAGCTCCGGCGCCTTCCGCCTCGCGATGACCTCGGCTACGCAATCGAATTCCGGGGCCTCGGCCTACATCGGCTTCCTTTATGCGATGGCTGGCGATCCGGACTTGCTGACACTGGAGATTCTCCAGGATGCGCAAGTCCAGGAGGGGGTACGGGACCTGCTCGCCCAGGTCGACCGGTCCTCGGGCTCGTCGGGCTGGCTGAAGGACGCGCTCATCGCCAATCCGGACGCCTATGACGCGATGTTCAACTACGAGGCAGTGATCCTAGAGGCGAACGCGGCGCTGACCCGCGACGGCCGCGAACCCCTCTACATCATCTATCCCGCCAATGGCCTCTCGGTCGCGGACAGTCCCCTCGGCTTCATCGCCAAGGGCGATGCAGCGCGGGAGGAGGCTTTCCTCAAGCTCCAGGCGTACCTCCTGTCCGAGGAAACCCAGCAGAAGCTCGCCGCCCTGGGCCGTCGCACGGGCTTGATCGGGCTCGCGGCGGAGGGGGCCGATCCCCGGGTTTGGAACCGCGACTGGGGCGTGGATATTGCCCGCGCAATCGCCCCGGTGCCGACGCCAAGCGCCGAGGTGATCGCCGAGGCGCTGCGGCTCTACCAGACCGAGCTGCGCAAGCCCTCGCTGACCGTCTGGGTGTTGGACGTCTCGGGCTCGATGGAGGGCGCGCCGCTCGCCCAGCTCAAGGAAGCCATGGGGCTGCTGCTCGATCCCGAGGCCAGCGCGGTCAGCCTGCTGCAGCCGTCGCGGCGGGACGTAACCATCGTGCTGCCGTTCAACCATGGCACGCTGCCGCCTTTCAGCCTCACGGGGGCGAACCCCGAGGAGCTTGCCGGGGCGCTCGCGAAAGTCCGCGCGCTCCAAGCCGATGGGGGAACCGATCTCTACTCGGCGTTGATGGCGGCGCTCGACCTGTTAGAGCCCTACGCCGCGAACGGCACGCTCGGCGACTATCTTCCGGCCATCGTCGCGATGACCGATGGCGCTTCCGAGACGGTCAACCGCGACGCCATGCTGCGCTATCTCGCCTCCAAGAGCTACGGGCGCGACGTTCCGATCCATGCCATCGCCTTCGGCGCAGCGGACGAACAGCAGCTCGGCGAGCTGAACGACGCGACCATCGGGCGGCTGTTCTCGGCCGGAGACGACCTCGCCGGCGCACTCCGTCAGGCGAAGAGCTACAACTGATGACGCTGCCCGACGGACCCCGCCAGCTCATTGCCTCTGCGCTCGCGGCCGCGGTGTTCCTCGGGCTGTTCATTGGAACGAGTCTCGTCTGGTGGCTCGCGCTCACCCTCGCGGTCGTCACCTATTTCGCGCTGCTCCTTGTGGTGCGCCGGCGACGGCCCGCCGAGGAGATCATGGTTTCCGACCTGGTCAGCGCCGCCGACATCCGCAACGCGGCGCGCGACCTGCAGGGCGCCGCCGACCGGCTGCGCGCCGCTTCCGGGGCGGCCCCCGCGACCGATAAGAGCGATCTGGAAGCCATGGCCGGTCACGTGCTGTCGATCCGGGCGCAGATCACCGCGGATCCGAAGGACTTCCGCAGGACCCGCCGCTTCGTCGGCTTCTATCTGCCGAGGATCGTTGAAACGGTCGAGGGTTATGTCGATCTCGCCAGGCACGCCCACGGCGCCGACTCGGCCCGGCTCGCCGAGATCGGCGGCCGGATCAAGGGCTTCCTGCCGGTGATCGAGAAGATCGACCGGGCTTGCCTCGAGAACGATTTTGCAGCGCTCGAGGTCGAGGTGGACGTGCTCGGCATGCAATTGGATCGCGGATAACAGGCCCATGAACCGCACGCTGCTCGGACTTATGCTGCTGCTCGTCGTGGCCGGCGTCGCCGTATCGGTCTCGATGCTCGATCTCTCCGGGCTGACGCGCCGGGTAGCCCGGCGCGAGCCAGTCACCGTGTCGATGTTCTACGGCGGCGAGAAGTCGGCGCTGCTGCAGAATCCGAACGTGAAGGAAATCATCGAGAACCGCTACAAGATCACGCTCGACGCCACGCGCGCGGGCTCGATCGAGATGGCGACGAGCCTCGACACCACCGGTAAGGACTGCCTTTGGCCTTCAAACATGGTGGCGGTCGAACTCGCCCGCGAGGCGGGCAAGACGGTTCTCGGCGAGGAGACCATCTTCAACTCTCCGATCGTCTTCTACGCCTGGTCGGACGTCGCGGACGCGCTGATCCGGGCGGGCGTCGTGCGCGAGCGCACTGACGGGTTCCTGAGCGGCGATGTCCGTGGAATCGGCGCGCTGATCTCCGACGGAAAGCGCTGGAAGGAGGATCTCGGGCTCAACATCTATGGGCCGTTCAAGGTGTTCTCGACCGATCCCGCGAAATCCAACTCGGGCAATATCTGGGCGGGCCTTCTCGCCACGGTGTTCAACGGCGGCGAGACGC
>JANOEW010000750.1:0-9458 GCA_031413475.1 Amaricoccus sp. | reverse complement strand
CGGGCGCCGGCGCCGGGTGATCGCTCCTCGAATCCTCGCGGACGACCTGACCGGGGCGCTGGACACGGCGGCGCAGTTCACCGGGGCCCTCGGCAGCGTCGAGGTCTGGTGTGCGCCGCCCACGGCGCGCGTTTCGGCGCCGGCGGCGATCAGCACGAACACCCGCGATCTGCCCGCTGACGAGGCGGGCCAGCGGGCCGTTTCGGCGGCGGGCGTCTTCGAAGATGGGGTGAGCTTCAAGAAGATCGACAGCCTCCTGCGCGGGCCCTGGGCGGCGGAGCTCGCCGCGATGTCCGCCGCCGGACTGTTTCACCGCTGCGTGCTCGCGCCGGCGTTTCCGGCGCAGGGTCGGATCACCCGCGGTGGCCGGCAGATCGCGCAGGGCGGGGGGGAGACCGATCTCGCCGACGCGCTGGCGCGCGCCGGGCTCGGCCTTGCGCCGGACGGTCCCATCGAGATCCGGGACGCCGCGACGCAGGACGATCTCGCCGCCGTCGTCGCAGCGGACCGCGGGCCGTCCGCGCTGTGGTGCGGGTCGGCCGGCCTCGCCCGGGCTCTGGCGGGCGCTGCGCCCCTGCGGCTGTGCCTGCGCGCCGCGCCGGTTCTGGCGGTCGTCGGATCGCCCCACCCCGTCGCGCAGGCGCAACTCGCCGCCGCCGCCCTGGTGGTCCCGCACGCCATCGTCCGGCTGGGCGAGGCCGCGGCGGAGGCGGCGGCCGAGATCGGGCGGCTCGCGGACGGACCCTGCGTGCTGGCGTTCGACCTGTCGCCCGACACCGCGCCTAGCGTGGCCGCGAGGGCCGTCGCCCGGCGGCTCGAGGCGCTCCTGGCGCGGATCCGACCGCCGCGCCGGTTGTTCGTCATGGGCGGCGGCACGCTCGAGGCGGTCCTCGCCGCCGTCGGGGCGGCGCGGCTGTGTTGCCTGGGCGAGGCGGCGCCGGGCGTGGCGGTGTCGGTGATCGCGGACGGAGCGTTCGCGGGCGTCGAGCTGGTCTCGAAATCCGGCGCGTTCGGTGGCGTCGGATTCCTCGCCGACCTCTGCGTGGCGCCGCAGCGCCTCGTCCAGGTTTGATGATTTTTGACAGTATCTGACATGCGGTGGTACAGTTCGACGGCAAACGAAGGGCCTCGGGCATGACTCCGCCACGACTCGCGATCACCATGGGAGACCCGTCCGGCATCGGTCCGGAGATCGTCGCCAAGGCGCTCGGCAGGCTCCAGCCCGCGGTGGAGGCCGGGGAACTCGCACTGGTCGTGACCGGGTCCGCGCCGACCCACCGCGCGGCGGCGGCATCACTGGGACTCGCCGATCACTGCCGCGCGCAGACCGAAGCCGAGTATCTGGCCGCCCCGGCCCCGCTGGCGTTCGTCGAGGTCGACGCCGCGCCGCGCGCCTATCCGCCCGGCCGCGTCTCGGCGGAAGGCGGCGCGCTCGCCTACGCCGCGATCACGGCGGCGGTGCGACTCGCGACCGCGGGCCGCGTCGAGGCGTTGTGCACGGCGCCCCTTAGCAAGGAGGGGCTCAGCCTCGCGGGCTATCCCTACGCCGGGCACACCGAGCTGCTCGCCGATCTGACGGGGGTGAAGGATCCGGTCATGATGCTGGCGCACGGGGCGATGCGCGTGAGCCATGTCACCACGCATATCGCTCTCGACCAGGTGGCGGGCCGCGTCACGGCCCCGCGAATCGCCCGCGTGGTCGCGTTGACCGATGCGGTCCTGCGCCGCCTCGGCATCGCCGCGCCGCGGATCGCCGTGGCGGCGCTGAACCCCCACGCCGGCGAGGGCGGCCTGTTCGGGCGCCAGGACACCGACGTGATCGCTCCCGCGGTCGCCTCGCTGAAGGCGGACGGCTACGACGTCGAGGGACCGGTCTCCGGCGACACGGTCTTCGTCAAGCTCCGGGGCGGGCAGTACCACGCGGTCGTCGCGATGTACCACGACCAGGGGCATATCCCCGTCAAGCTGCTCGGCTTCTCGGTCGATCCCGCGACCGGGCGCTGGCAGGAGCTCAGTGGCGTCAACGTGACGCTCGGGCTGCCGATCATCCGGACCTCGGTCGACCACGGCACCGCGATCGACATCGCCGGTCAGGGCGTCGCCAGCGAGCAGAGCCTGCTCGAAGCCATAGGTCTCGCGGTGCGCCTCGCCCGGGCGGGCGCATGACCGGACCAATCATCGAGCGGGCATCGTAGCGCCAGGGCCGCGCGCCCAAGCCTCGAATCCCGGCGCCCCGGGCGTTTCAATTTGCTTCAGTTTGTGTCATAACTCGCCGTCAAATAGCAGGGCCGCGGCGATGCGGTCAGATCGGGAGGACGACGATGACTTTTACATGGAAGACGACGGCCGGAGTCCTGGCCCTCGCCGCGGGTCTCGCGGCGCAGCCCGGCGTCTCGGCCGAGTGCCCGCCGATCCCGGCGAAGGACCGCTACACGGTCGGCTGGGCGCAGATCAGCAACAACAATTCGTTCCGCCTGACGGAGACGAGCAGCGTCGAGGCCGAAGCGGCGGCGCGCGGCTTCGATCTCGTGCAGACCGACGCCAACGACGACACCGCCAAGCAGCTCAACGACGTCGAGGATCTGCTCGCCCGCGGCATCGACATCCTCGCGATCCCACCGCGCGAGTTCGAAGCCTCGGCGGCGGCGCTGGTCGCGGCGCGCGAAAAGGGCGTGCCGGTGTTCCTCGTCGATCGCGCGGCCAAGGGCGAAGCGGGGGTCGACTACGTCACCGTGATGTCCTCGAACTTCATCCGCCAGGGCGAGATGGCGGCGGAATGGATCGTCGCGCACACCGGCGGAGCCGCCAAGGTGGTGGAGCTGACTGGCACGCCGGGCGCCTCGGCCTCGATCGAGCGCTCGAAGGGCTTCGTCGACGCGGTCGCCGGGGCCGCCGGCATCGAACTCGTGGCGCAGCAATCGGCGAACTTCGACCAGGCGACGGCCCAGCAGGTCACCGAGCAGATCATCCAGGCCACCGGGGGCGATTTCAACGTGGTCTACACCTCGGCGGACGTGATGGCGCTCGGGGCGATCGCGGCGCTCGAGGCCGCCGGCATCGCCGTGGGCGGCGAGGACGGGGTGATCGTCACCGGTATGGACGGCAACAAGGCGGCGATCCAGTCGATCCTCGACGGCAAGCTCGCGATGTCGGTCGAGACCAATCCGCGCTTCGGGCCGATGCTGTTCGACGCGATCGAGGCCTACATCGCCTGCGAGGAGGTCCCGGCCTATCTCGAGGTGCAGGACCGCGTCTTCGACGCGAAGAACGCCACCGCGCAGACGCTGGCCGAAGCGTTCTGACCTCTTCCGGGGCCGCGGCCAAGGCCGCGCCCCGGGGCCTCCGGACCCGCCGAATGACCTCGCCCTACGCCGTCCGCCTCACCGGGATCTCCAAGCGCTTCGACGGCGTCGTCGCCCTCGACGGCGTCGATTTCGATCTCCGGCCGGGCGAGGTGCACGCGCTCGTGGGCGAGAACGGCGCCGGCAAGTCCACGCTCGTCAAGATCCTGACCGGCGCCCATGCGCCCGACCACGGCGAGATCGAGGTCGCCGGAGCGCGCGCGGCGTTCCGCACGCCGGCGGAAGCGCAGGCGGCGGGCATCGCTACGATCCACCAGGAGATTCACCTGGTGCCGACGATGAACGCGGTCGCCAACATCCATCTCGGCCGCGAGCCGCGGGGCCGCTTCGGCCTGATCGACCGGCCGCGGATGCGGCGCGAGGCCGGGGCGCTGATCGCGCGCTACGGCGTCGCGACGGAGATCGACCGGCCGGTCGGGGATCTCGGCCTGGCGGCGCAACAGATGATCGCGATCGTCCGCGCCCTGTCGCTGGGCGGACGCGTGCTCGTGATGGACGAGCCGACCTCCGCCCTGACGCACCGCGAAGTCGAGCACCTGCTCGCCATAACCCGCCGCGTCCAGGCCGAGGGCGTGGGCGTGGTCTACATCAGCCACCGCCTCGACGAGATCTTTCGCCTCGCCGATCGGGTGACCGTGCTGCGCGACGGCCGCCGCATCCTGACGGAACCGGTCGGCGCGCTCGACCGGACCCGGCTCGTCGCGGCGATGCTCGGCCGCGCCTCCGGCGTCGCCGCCCGCGAGCGCCGCGCCGCCGCCTCCGCGGAACCCTTGCTCGAGGCGCGCGACCTGGCGCGCGAGCCGCGCGTCGTCGCCGCCAGCGTCTCGGTGGCCCGCGGCGCGGTCGTCGGGCTGGCCGGCCTGCAGGGCTCCGGACGGACCGAGTTCATGCGGCTGCTGTTCGGCGCCGACCGATCCTCGGGCGGCACGGTGACGCTGGGCGGGCGCCCGGGCCCGGCCTCGCCCGCGGCCGCGCTCGCGCGCGGCCTCGGCTACCTGCCCGAGGACCGCAAGGCCGACGGGATCGTGCCGGACCTGTCGGTGCGCGAGAACCTCAGCCTCGTCCTGCTGCCGCGCCTCGCCAGGGCGGGCGTCGTCGATCGCCGCGCCGAGCGCGAGGTCGTCGCGCGGTTCATGACCGAACTCGGCGTGAAGGCCGCAAGTCCCGAGACCCGGATTCGCGACCTGTCTGGCGGCAACCAGCAGAAGGTGATGATCGCCCGGCTGCTCTGCGCGGAGCCGAAGGCGCTCCTGCTCGACGACCCGATGCGGGGCATCGACGTCGGGGCCAAGGCCGACATCGCAGCGCTGATCCTGCGCCTCGCCGATGCCGGGCTCGGCGTGCTGCTGACCTCGTCCGAGCTCGAGGAGGTGATCGGCCTGTCCGACCGGATCGTGGTCATGCGCGATGGCCGGACGGTGGGCGCGCTCGAGGGCGCCGCGGCGAGCTTCGACGCGGTCGCCGCCGCGATCGTCCGCGACGAGGCGGCATGACCGGCGCCGCCGAGGCCGCACCGGGACGCTTCGCCGCGATCCTCGCCCGGCTCCGGGGCCGGGAGATCCTCGTGGCGCTCGCTCTGGTCGTCCTGGTGAACGCCTTCGTCACCCCGCACTTCGCGACAACGCGCAACCTCGAGATCACCCTGATCCAGATGGTGTTCGTGGCGCTCGTCGGGACGGGAATGACGCTCGTCATCGCGACGGGCGGGATCGATCTGTCGGTCGGGGCGGTGATGGGGCTCGCCTCGGTCGTCGCGTTCGCGCTGCTCCCCTGGGGTCCCTGGGTGTTCGTTCCCGCCTGCGTGCTGGCCGGGCTCGCGGTGGGGATGGTGAACGGAGCGCTGATCGTCGGCTTCGGCGTGCAGCCGCTACTCGTCACCCTCGGCTCGCTCATCTGGGTCCGGGGTCTCGCACAGTACCTCAGCGGCGGCCGTAAGGAGTATTTCGAAGACCCCGCGATGCGATTCCTCGGGTCCGGCCGGCTGTTCGGGGCGCCGTTTCAGGTGCTGGTGACCTTTGCGATCGTCGCAATCGTCGCACTGGTCGTCGCGCGCACTGTGTTCGGGCGGCGGCTCGTCGCGGTCGGGGGCAATCCCGGCGCCTCGCGCCTGGCGGGGATCCCCGTCGGTCGGACGACATTCGCCGCCTACGCGCTCTGCGGCGCGCTGGCGGGGCTCGCGGGGCTGTTCGTCACCGCCCGCGTCGGCAGCTCGGACCCGACCAACTTCGGCGTGCTGATCGAACTCGACGCCATCGCCGCCGCGGTCGTGGGCGGCACGGCCCTGGCGGGCGGCCGCGCACGCGTCATCGGCACACTCGCCGGCGCGCTCCTGCTGCAGCTCGTGACCGCGGCGATGATCATGAACGACGTCGGCTTCGCCCCGGCGCTCATCGCCAAGGCCGCGCTGATCCTGGCCGTTGTTGCGCTCCAGCGTCGCGAGCGGCGATGAACCCGGCCGCGCCCCTCGGGATCGGGCTGCGCGTCTGGGGGACGATCGCCGCGCTCGCGGTGGTGCTGATCGTCGGCGCGCTCCGCAACCCCGACTTCCTCGGCGCCGAGAACGTGCTCAACGTGCTGCGGCAGAACGCGGTGCTGGCGCTCTTGGCCACCGGCATGACGATCGTGATCCTGTCGGGCGGGATCGATCTGTCCGTAGGGTCGATCCTAGCGTTCGCCAGCGTCGTCACGGTCAAGCTCGCGGGCCTCGGCCTGCCGGTGGCCGCCGCCGCCACCCTGGCGGTGGGCGCAGCCGCCGGCGTCGGCAACGGCCTCCTGGTGACGCGGCTGCAGGTCGCGCCCTTCATCGCCACGCTCGTCACGCTGCTGGCGCTGCGCGGCCTTACGATCGCGCTCTTCGGCGAGGAGACCGTGGCGCTGACCGAAGGACGGGCGGCGGTGATGGCGTTCGGACGCGCCCATGTCCTCGGCCTGCCGGTCCAGGTGCCGATCGTGGCGGCGGCGTTTCTCGCCGGCCATGTGCTGCTGTCGCATACCCGGTTCGGCCGGGCGGTCTATGCGGTGGGCGGCAGCGAGGATTCGGCGCGGCTGCTCGGCGTCGACGTCGCGGCGACCAAGCTCGCGGTCTACGCCCTGAGCGGGATGCTGGCCGGGCTGGCCGGGTTTCTGTTCGCGGTCCGGATCGGCGCCGGAATCACCAACTACGGCCTCGGGCTCGAACTCGACGCGATCACCGCCGTGGCGCTCGGCGGCACGCTGCTGACCGGGGGCGTCGGCGGGATCGGCGGCACGGTCGTCGGGGTGCTGCTCGTGGGCTTCCTGTTCAACCTCTTCAATCTCGACGCCACGCTCGACACCTTCCTGCAGAAGGTGGTGCGCGGCGTCCTGCTCACGCTGGTCGTCGTGCTGCAGGGCGGATTGACGCGGAGGCGACGGTGATCCCCAAACGCGCCCTCGGACGGACCGGAATCGTCACGACGACGCTCGGCCTCGGCGGCGGCCCGCTCGGCTGGACCACCGGCGACGACGCCGATGCCGCCGCCGAGGCCACGCTCGACGCCGCATGGTCCGCGGGCGTGCGCTGCTGTGACACCGCCCCCTACTACGGCTACGGGCGGAGCGAGCGTCGTATCGGCCGCTGGCTGTCGTCCGGGCCGCGGCCGGGGCTCGTGCTGTCCACAAAGGTCGGCCGCCTGATCGAGGACGGCGCCCGCGTGGTCTACGACTACTCGCGCGACGGCGCGCTGCGCTCGGTCGAGGCGAGCCTCGGGCGGCTCGGGCTCGAGCGGATCGACGTCCTGCTCATCCACGACATCGATCGCTACACCCACGGCGCCGACCAGCCGGCGCGGTTCCGCGAGGCGTTGGCCGGCGCCTGGGTCGCGCTGACCGAGCTCAAGGCGCAGGGGGTCGTCCGCGCTATCGGTCTCGGCGTCAACGACTGGACGGTCTGCGCCGCCTTCGCCGAGGCGGCGCCGCTCGACTGCGTGCTGCTCGCCGGACGCTACACCCTGCTCGAGCGGGGCGCGGCCGGGTTCCTCGACCTCGCGGCCGCGCGCGGGATCGGGGTGTTCCTGGGCGGTCCGTTCAACAGCGGCATCCTGGCGACGGGGCCGGTCGAGGGCGCGCTCCACGACTACGTCCCGGCGAGTGCGGCGGTGCGCGCGCGCGTGGCGCGCCTCGAGGCGGCGCTCGGCCGGTTCGGCGCGCCGCTGCCGGCGGCCGCGCTGCAGTTTCCGCTCCGCCACCCGGCGGTCGCCTGCGTCGTCGCGGGATTGGCGAGCCCGCACGAGGTCGCGCAGGCGGCGGCCTGGATGGCACCGCTCGATGAAGCGTGCTGGCGCGCGCTCGACGCCGAAGTTCCGGCGCACACCTGAGGGAGGCGAGGATGGCGAGCGCATACGACGTGGTTGTGGTCGGGGCGGGCTCGGGCGGTGGCGTCGCGGCCGCGCGCCTGTCCGAGGCGCCGCACCGCCGCGTGCTCCTGCTCGAGGCCGGCCCCGACTTTCCCGACGAAGCGACGCGCCTGCCGCTGTTCGCCGTCTCGAGCGAGCACACCTGGCGGGTCTCGGGCGTGCCGGAGTTCGACTGGCGGTTCGAGGACCGCGACCGCGCCGGGCGCCGCGGCGGCCGGGCGATCCGGCTGCCCCGCGGCAAGCTCGTGGGCGGCAGCTCGATGGTGAACTCGACGATCGCCGTTCGCCCCGCCGCGTCCGACCTCGATCGCTGGGCGCGCGACTTCGGCTGCGCGGGCTGGGACTGGGCTAGCCTGCTGCCGGTGTTCCGCCGGATCGAGACCGACCGCGACTTTCCCGACCACCCGCTGCACGGAAGCGCCGGGCCGATCGTCATCCAGCGCTATCCCGAGGCCGCCTGGGCGCCGATCAACCGGGTCTTCGCCGAAGCCGCCGAGGCGCTGGGCTACCGTCGCGCGGCGGACCTCAACGGCGCCGGCGCGGACGCCGGGGTCTGGGGTCCGCTGCCGCACAACCGCTTCAAGGAGGAACGGCAGGGCACGCTCAACACCTATCTCCGGGCCGCGCGCAGCCGGCCGAACCTGTCGGTGCGCGGCGGCGCGCTGGTGGACCGCGTGCTGCTCGAAAGCGGCCGCGCGGGCGGCGTCGTACTCGCCGGGGGCGAGACGATCCGGGCGGGGGCGGTCGTCGTGGCGGCCGGCGTCTACAACACGCCCGCGATCCTGCAGCGCTCGGGGATCGGCCCGGCGGCGCTGCTCGCACGTCTCGGCATCCCGGTCGCCGCCGACCTTCCCGTCGGACGCGGTCTGACCGACCATCCCGGCTGCGCCTTCTTCTTCCGGGCCGAAGGCGCCTGCGCGATGACCGGGCGGCTCTTCGCCGTCACCCTCCGCGGTCGCCCGGACGCCGACGGCCTGCCGGCCTGGCACACGCACCCCTTTCCCGCCGACGAAGAGGAGGGGCGCGCCGGCTTCTTCACCTACCTCTGCCGCCAGCGGTCCGCCGGCGTTGTCGAGATCGCCAGCCCCGATCCCGCCGCGCCGCCGCGCATCGATCACGACTACCTCGCCAGCCCCGAAGATCGCCGGGGCTTCCATGCCGCCTACGCCGAAATGCGCGACCTGCTGGCGCGGCCGCCCTTTGCGGCCGTCCGCGCACGGCTCGAAACGGCGCCCGAAGACGTCGACGCACATCTTTCGGCGATGCTCGCTTCGGCACACCACCAGAGCGGCTCCTGCGCGATCGGACCCGACCCCGATCGCGCCGTCGTCGGCCCTGACCTGCGCGTCCACGGCGTCGAGTGGCTGTGGATCGCCGACTCGAGCGTCTTTCCCGACACAATCCTGCACAATACGAACCTGATGTGCCTCGTCATCGGCGAACGCGCCGCGCAGACCGTAAGTGCGACGCTAGCAGGTTGCTGAAGAAGTATCGATTTTCTGCGTATTCTCGTTTTTCCAGGCTTCAAATCTTCGGGCTGGCGCGTCCGGCTTGGTTTCGCTCAGCCCGTTCGTCGCGCTTGGGCGCGCAGAAGGTCGGTTTGCGTGTTCATATCATTGCCGGGGCGTGCAGTTTCGGGATGCGAAGCAGATTGTATGCCGCCGTCGCGAAGGTGAAGATGGCCTCGGCCCTGGCGCGACCGCGGACTTTCACCTGATCGTGT
>JANOEW010000749.1:0-12650 GCA_031413475.1 Amaricoccus sp. | reverse complement strand
TGGGGCGCCAGCCTCTACGCCGACCTCCGCTCGACCCTGGAAACCGCCCGACGACGCGCCATCCCGCCCCTCCACGCCCTCGCCCTTACCCTCAAAGGCAACCCGCTGCCCCTCCAGTCCGCCTGATCGGGGGTGAGCAGTTACCACGAAGAGCGCGTTAACCTTTTTCGCGTTTAATTTCCATATGTTGCGGCGTGTCCGATCTCGGACACGCCACCATGGCCCGTAGATTTCTCGATTCCATGCGTCGTCCAGGCCACCCCGTCCCGTCGGATCGCCCCGATCCGCGCCTTGTTCGCCGCCTTGTGCGCGGGGTCGGCGTAGCCGCGCGGGTGGTCGAGGTGTACCAGCGGCGCGGTGAAGCGCAGGTGACGGCCTCGCACCCCGGCGTTGCTCAGCCGCACGCCCATCTCCTTGTCGCCGCCGCCCCAGCGCATGGTCTCGTCGAAGCCGTTCACCGCGCGGATCGCCGCCCGGTACGCCGACGCGTTGCCGCCGCCCCAGGCGCGCTGCACCGGCGACAGGCGGTCTAGCAGCGCCATGACCGGCTTCGGGAACGGCATCGCCTTCAGCCAGGTCCCGAGGCGGTCGAAGGCGCGGTTGGCGCGCAGCCAGGCGGGATCGAACACCCGCCCCGTCGTCACGTCCTCCTCTGTCACCGCCGCGGTCGCCGCCGCGTCGAGGCGGATCAGGCTGCCCGAGGCCCAGCGGTCGGGACGCGCGAGCTGGAGGTGGCGGGCGACGAAGCCGGGATGGATCATCACGTCGCCGTCGATGAAGACCAGCACGTCGGCGTCCGAGGTCGCGATCGCGCGGTTCAGGATCGCCGCCTTGCGAAACCCCATGTCCTCCTGCCAGACGTGGCGAACCGGCGTCCCGGGATGCGCGACGGCGAAGGCGTCCACCACCGCCTTCGTCTCCGGCCCGGACCCGTCGTCCGCAATGGCGATCCCGTTAGGCCTCACGCGCTGCCGCGCCACCGAGGCGAGGCACAGCCGCAGCGCCCGGGGGTTCTGGTAGGTCGCGACGATCAGCTCGCTCCGCATCGCTCACACCTGGTCGATGCGGGCGAGATATTCCAGCGCCGCACGGTCCTCGACCTGCGCCCGCTCGATGTTCGAGACCGTGCGCAGCACCTTCCGCCGGTACTCCGGCGCCTTCGAGGCGAGGTTCGGCCCCCGCCCGACCTTGGCCTCGAGTTCCGCCTCGGAGCGGGCGTAGTAGTGGTTGAGCTGCAGGTGGTCGGCCGAATAGAACCCCGGCAGCCGCCGCCGCTCGAGTGGCGTCCCCTCGCCGCGGTCGTTCGCCGTGCGGTAGAGCCCGTCGGTCGCGAAGGAATGCACGCCCACTTCGGTGACGTGACACGGATCGACGATGCACTTGAACTGCCGGACGCCGCGCACGTCGCTCATCGGATCGGCGGCGCGCAGGACGTAGTTGCGGACCAGCCCACCTGGCGGTGGCGCCCGGTGGCCGGAATGCCCGAACATGTGCCAGGGCAGCGACAGGTTGCGCTCGCCCGCGAGATGCGCCAGCGCTCCGTCGAGGTCGGCCGCGCGCTTCGGCACCAGGAACTCGTCGGCGTCGATGAACGCCATCCACCGGAACGCGCCGCCGAAGTTCGAGACGGCGTGGGCGTAGGCCAGCGCCTGGTTGTGGATCTCGCGCCCCAGCCGGCTGTCGGAGAACAGCTGGCGCCACGGCACCACCGTCAGCCGCGCCGCCAGCGTCTCGCGCAGGATCGGCAGCGTCGCGTCGGTGCAGCCGTTGTCGTAGACCAGAAAGCCGCGCGCCCCGGCCCGCGCGTGAAACTCCGCCCACTCGGCGATATGCGCGGCCTCGTTGCGCACGATCAGCACGATCGCGACGCCGTGCCGTCCCGGCTCGGGCGCGGGCGGCGTGATACCGATGCGGCCGATCTTCCAGAGGCGGTGGAGGGTCGACCGGAACATCGCGGGCGGCTTTCGCGGGGGCGGCGGCGGGTGTAGCACCCCCGATCGGCGCTGGCAAAGCCCGTTGCGCGGCCGCGGGGTCGCCCGTAAACAGGGTCAAGGCCGGATCGGGGGGCGCCTTGCGACTGGGTCTGGACTTCGGCGGCACCAAGATCGAAGGCATCGTGCTCGACCCCGAGGGCGGTGAGCGCGCCCGCGCCCGGGTGCCGACGCCCCGCCACGACTACGACGGCTGCCTCCGTGCGATCCACGGCCTGATGGACCGGCTCGAAGCCGAGGCCGGCGGGCGGATCGAACGGGTGGGCATCGGCGTTCCCGGCGCCGTCGACCGCGACAGCGGCGTGGTCCACGGCGGCAACTCGACCTGGCTCCACGGCCGCCCGCTGCAGCGGGACCTCGCGACCGCGCTCGACCGGCCGGTCAAGATCGCCAACGACGCCAACTGCTTCGCGCTGTCCGAAGCGGTCGACGGCGCCGGCGTCGGCGCGCAGGTGGTGTTCGGCGTGATCCTCGGCTCGGGAGTTGGCGGCGGCGTCGTTGTGCGCGGCCAGCTCGTCGAGGGCGCCAACGCCATCGGCGGCGAATGGGGCCATATCCCGCTCCCCACCCCGCTTGACGACGAGCGCCCCGGCCCCCTCTGTTCCTGCGGCGTGGCGGGCCACGTCGAAGCCTGGCTCTCGGGCCGCAGCCTCGCCGCCGACTACGCGCGCCGCATCGGCCACGCGGTCGAGGCCGCGCCCCCGGCGCAGGACGTGATCGCCATGGCCGCCGCGGGCGACGCGCCGGCCGAGGAGACGATCCAGCGTTTCGAGGACCGACTTGGCCGCTCGCTTGCGCTGATCGTCAACGTGCTCGACCCGGACGTGATCGTGCTCGGCGGCGGGCTCTCCAATGTGCCGCGGTTCTACGAGACGGTGCCCGCGAAAATCGCCGAGCACGTCTTCGGGCCGCGATTCAACACCCGCCTCGTGCAGAACCGCCACGGCGACAGCTCGGGCGTGCGCGGGGCCGCCTGGCTCTAGCGCGGCGCCTCGGCCAGCAGCGCCTTCAGGTCGAGCGGCGCGTTCGACATCTTCAGCGCGCCCTGCGCGTCGCGCGGCCATTCCGCCTTGGGCCGGTCGCGATAGAGTTCGACCCCGTTGCCGTCCGGGTCGCGCAGGTAGATCGCCTCGGACACGCCGTGGTCGGCGGCCCCGTCGATCGGAATTCCCGCCGCCACCACGCGCCCGAGCGCATCGGCCAGATTCGCGCGGTCGGGATAGAGGAACGCGGTGTGGTAGAGGCCGGTGTGCCCCGGCGGCGGCGCCGTGCCGCCCTTGCTCTCCCAGGTGTTCAGCCCGATGTGGTGGTGGTAGCCGCCCGCCGACAGGAACGCCGCCTGCGTCCCGTAGCGTGCCGTCACCTCGAAACCGAGCACCCCGGCGTAGAAGCCGATCGCCCGCTCCAGATCGGCGACCTTGAGGTGGACGTGCCCGACGCGGATTGCGGGCGCGATGGCGGTCGGCATGACCGGGCCTCCTGTTCCTTTGACGCTACGGATGTAGTCTAGCGCGGATCGCCGCGCCATGCGCGGTTCCGGCAACGACGGGTTTCGCCATGCGCGAGATGACCATCGAGCGGCTGGGGCTGCGGGGCGACGGCATTGCCGGCGCGCTGCGGGCCCCCTTCACGCTGCCCGGCGAGCGCGTGCGCGGGCCGATCGAGGGCGACGTGCTGGCGCCAGCCGAGGTGCTGACGCCGGCGCCCGAGCGGGTCGCGCCGCTCTGCCGGCACTTCGGGGCCTGCGGCGGCTGCGCCCTGCAGCACGCGTCGGACGCCTTCCTCGCCGACTGGAAGCGGTCCGTCGTCGCGCGGGCGCTGGCCGCCCGGGGACTGGCGGCCGAGATGCCTCCGACGCTCGTCTCCCCAGCGCGGTCGCGGCGGCGCGCGGTCTTCACCGGCCGGCGGACGAAGCGATCGGTGGTCGTCGGCTTTCACGGCCCGCGGTCCGACACGCTGGTGGACGTGGTGGAATGCCTGGTTCTGCGGCCCGAGGTTCTGGCGGCCCGGCCGGCGCTTGAATCGATCACCGCGCTCGGCGCGTCGCGCGCCCATGGGCTGCGCCTCGCCGTGACGCTGAGCGAGACCGGGCTCGACGTGGCGGTGGACGGCGGCAAGCCGCTCGACGCGGCGCTGCGCACGCGCCTCGCCGTGGTGGCCGAGGCCCATGACCTCGCGCGTCTCTCCTGGGAGGGCGAGCCGGTGGCGTTGCGTCGACCGCCGTGGCAGGTCTTCGGTCTGGCGCGGGTGATCCCGCCGCCCGGCGGGTTCCTGCAAGCGACCGCAGAAGGGCAAACCGCCCTGACCGCAGCGGCGCGTGCGATCGTTGGCGCCGCGCGGCGCGTGGCGGACCTGTTCGCCGGCTGCGGGACGTTCGCCCTGCCCCTCGCAGAGGGTGCCGATGTGCACGCCGTCGAGGGCGACGCGGCGATGCTCGAAGCACTCGACGCCGGCTGGCGCGCGGCGACGGGGCTGAAGCGGGTGACCACCGAAGCGCGCGACCTGTTCCGTCGGCCATTGCTGCCGCCCGAGCTCAACCGCTTCGACGCCGTCGTGATCGACCCGCCGCGCGCCGGCGCCGAGGCGCAGGCCCGGGCGCTGGCCGCCTCGGCCGTGCCGCGAATCGCCGCGGTGTCCTGCAACCCGGTCAGCTTCGCCCGCGACGCCGCGATCCTGGTCGCGGGCGGCTACCGGCTCGCGACGGTGCAGGTGGTCGACCAGTTCCGCTGGTCGGGCCATGTCGAGCTGGCCGCCGCCTTCCGGCGCTGAGCCCGGCGGGAGCGAAGCGATCGACGATGCACGGGAACGCCCGCCGATCGCATCGGAGCGTCGTTCGCGGCGGGCGGCGTCGCGGGCATGCCGTCCCGCCCGCTCATGCGGCGACGCCGAAGGCGCGGGTCGCGGCCAGCCAGGCCCGCGCCAGCCGCTCGGCATCGGGCCCGGCGCGGTGCGGGGCGGCGCTGCGGAACAGCGCGCTCGCCACGGCGCCGGTGGCCGCGTCGTCGAGCCGCGCGCGCAGGGCGCTCCGCAGCGGCCGGACCTCGATGCGCGGCCGACGGCCGGCGCGCAGCCGGTCGAGCCAGCGCTGCTCCCACGCAGGGTTTTCCGAGACCACCTCGAAGCCGGCGAAGCCGTCGGTTTCGGCGGCGACGACGTCGGCGGGCTCGCCGGCGCGGATCGCCGCCAGCGGAATGCCGTGAACCCGGGCGGAAACCTCGCTCCAGTCCGCCATCGACCAGTCCGGCCGCGGTGCGATCAGCGTGGCGCGCGAGCGCACCTGCCCGCCCGCGATCCAAGCATAGCCGATTTCGACCGGCCAGCTGTAGCGCGTGAGCGAGGACGCCTCGAAATCGAGGAACAGCAGCGGCCGCTCGCGCAGCTCGGGCAGCGCGAAGGGGGCGAAGATCGTCATGCGGGTTTCCCTGGGGTTCGGCACGGCGTTGCGTCGCCGACCGGCGTCGTAGCCCCGGCGTAGCGCAGGGTTCGTTACTCAATCGTTACGGTTGCGTGTCGAGGACTGAGCCATGGGCCGAGTTCCTGTCGCCTGCCAATCCGAAAGAAACGTGCGCGAAAAGGATCAACTGGGCGAGCGGAAGATGGTTTACCGGACTTCCCCGCATACCGCTGCGGCCGAACAGGGCTTCTGCGGTCGATCGGACGATTCGTCAGATGACCACCGCGTGGCTGGCGAAACAATCGTAAAACGATAAAGTCAATTCAACTTTAGACTGTAATGGTTTAAAGATCAGCGCAATTAACTAAATTGCATCTTGCGTTGACAGCCACGGCCGGACGGCCGACCATATGCCTATCTTGTCGAGGGAGGGTCGTCGTGACGGGTATCGTATCGCTTACCGCTACTGAATTGAATGTGAACGAAACGGACGCGTTTGCAACCGTTTCTTTCTCCCGGTCGGGAAACACGACAGGCGCCGTGACGATTTCATATCTGATAATTGGCGATGAAGCTACAATCGGTCAGGACTTCGTCGGCGGCTCCGGGACGGTAGTGATTCCGGCGGGAGCACAGCAGGCTTCGATCCAGATACCAATCAATGACGACGCCCTGTCCGAGGCGACTGAGGCGTTCATCGTATCGATCCTGTCGGTCAGCAGCGGCACGCTCAACGCCCCGCGGACGACACGGGTCAATATCCTCGACGACGAGAACCCGGTGATCATCGATCCCGAACCGCCGCTGACCTCGCGCTACGAGGTGACCGAGGTCGAATTATTCGAGGCATTGCGGCCGGTCGCCATGCAATTTATGCCCGGCCAGGACAACATCATGTTCGTCGCGGATCAGATCGGTCGTGTCTGGTCCTACGATGTCGAAACCGGCGTTCGGCAAAGGTTTATCGATCTTTCTGACGAGGTCGGGTTCGGCCGGGGCCTGAATGGCATGGTCCTGCATCCTAACTTCCCCGAAGATCCCTATATCTACCTCTATTACTCCGTCGATCCGCCCGAAACAGCGTCCGAGACCGGACTAGCCGGACCCGACGGGGACGGAAACCGCTTCCAATGGCTCGTTCGGATCGAGGCCGACCCTGCCGCGGACTACCGTCGCGCGATTCCGGGAAGTAAGGTCATTCTCCTGGGCGGCGAAGGGCAATCGCTCGACGACATCAGCGGCGGCGGCGCGCTGCGGTTCTCGGAAGGCGAAATTCACAAGGACTTGCCTGCCTCGGATCAAATCAACCTCTCCCCGGCTGAGATCGCAGCCGGTCTCGAATACCGTCAGAACTTCATAAAGGACGACGGCGATCACACGGGCGGGGGCATGGCGTTCGGTCCCGACGGGATGCTCTATATCGGCATCGGCGACAACGCCGCATTCAATTTTCCCGATCCACGCGCGTTCTCGGTACAAGATGTGAACAGTCTGAACGGCAAAATTCTTCGCATCGACCCGATGACCGGCGAAGGACTCACCGACAACCCTTTTTATCGTCCAGGTGATTCGCTGGACCTCAATCGTGCCAAGGTTTTTCAGTATGGATTGCGAAACCCTTACCAGATTTCATTTACCGGGGAAGGTGAACTCGTCGTTACCGATGTTGGTCATTCGTCGTACGAGGAGATCAATATCGGCGCGCCAGGCGCGAACTTTGGTTGGCCATTTTACGAGGGGGCAGATTTCGACAGACTGAATATCCCTCCGAACTACCGTCCGACCACCGACAATGGATTTCAGGACGAGTGGGACGCTTTCCTCGCGAGCAATCCCCAGATCACGCTGCCGTTCAAAGGATACTCGCATCGGGACGCCGATCCCGGATTTCAGGTTCAGGCGATCATCGGTGGCGTCGAATACACCGGCGACCGATATCCCGAGTCCCTCCGCGGCCGCTATTTCTTCAGCGACTATGCGGGTGGCGATGTATACACCATCGATCTCGATGATCGCGACAGCACGGAGTTTCTCTACAGTGAGCCGGGCGTCGCGCCACTCCGGTTCATCGAAGGTCCGGACGGATACATCTATTACCAGAGACCGGTGGGCGGCGGGATCGGGCGCCTCGAGATCACCGAGATCGAACCGCAGGAGCGGACGATCGGATCGGTGATCCAGGTCGAGGGCGTCGATCATAACGCGCGCTCGTTCTCCTACGGTGCAGGGGTCGAGCTCGAGAACCCGGTGTTCTTCTCGACGGTGACGCAGGTCGGCGGCTACGCGGTGGCGGTCCATTTCGGCGGTATCAGGGAGACTGGCGCGCGGGTCTTCCTCAGGGAGCCTGCCGCGAGCCCCAATCCGAACCACGCGCCCGAGACCGTCTCCGTCGTCGCGCTCGAGGAAGGCGCCTGGACGGTCAGCGACGGCCGCCAGCTCTTGGTCGGCGTCGTGAACGTGGGCAGCGACGCGGTCGTCACCGTCCAGTTCGATCTCCCGTTCGACCGACGACCGCTACTGATCACCCAGATCCAGTCGACGACCGGCGAGCCCGAGTGGGCGGTGGCGCGGACGTGGGGACTGACCGAGACCGGCTTCAGCCTGCGGGTGCAGGACGAGCGCGGGAACGGCAAGGACGCTGCCCCGACCACGGTCGGCTTCATGGCGATCGACTACCTCAATCTCGGGGCCGACAACTTCGAGTGGAACGACATCGCTGCCCAGGCCTTCTCCTCCGGCACCCGCGTCACGCAGCGCTGGACGGGAATCGATCTCGGGGCGTCGATCGGGACCGACCCGATCGTCGCCGCGTCGATCGTCACCTATCGCGACTCCAACCCGGCGAACCTGCGGGCGGACGTCCGCGACGATGGGTCGCTCAGCGTTCGGGTCCAGCAGCAGGAACCGCTGCCGGACGGCGTGGAGCGCGTTCCCGAACGGGTTCACGGGATCGCCTTCGAGGGCGAGGGGGCGCTGACCGGCGTCGATCTCCTTATTTAGCTTCGGCAGCTGCTCGGAGCGTCGTCAGGCGAGACCGATCCGGCCCCGGACGCCGCCGGTCTGGGCGCGATCGAGCAGCAGGTGGTCGAGCAGCACGCAGGCCATCATCGCTTCGCCCACCGGTACCGCGCGGATGCCAACGCAGGGGTCGTGGCGCCCCTTGGTCACGATCTCGGTCGCTTCCCCCGAGGCGGTGATGGTACGGCGGGGCGTCAGGATCGAGGAGGTGGGCTTGACGGCGAATCGCGCCACCACGTCCTGCCCAGTGGAGATCCCGCCGAGCACGCCGCCGGCGTGGTTCGAGGAATAGACCGGCCCGCCCGCGCCCATGGCGATCTCGTCGGCGTTTTCGACCCCGGTCAGGGTGGCGGCGGCGAAGCCCGCGCCGATCTCGACGCCCTTGACCGCGTTGATCGACATCAGCGCCGCGGCGAGGTCGCTGTCGAGCTTGGCGTAGATCGGCGCCCCGAGGCCCGGAGGGACGCCGGACGCGACCACCTCGATCACCGCGCCGACCGAATTGCCCGACTTGCGCAGCGCGTCCAGCCAGACCGCCCAGTCGGCCGCGGCGGCGCCGTCCGGGCACCAGAACGGATTGCGCTGAACCTCGTCCCAGTCCCAGGCGGCGCGATCGATCGCCCGCGGCCCCATCGCCACCATGGCGCCGCGTACCACGAGGCCCGGCGCGAGCGTCGCGAGCGCCTTGCGCGCGACGCCGCCGGCGGCGACCCGCGCCGCGGTCTCGCGCGCGCTGGAGCGGCCGCCGCCGCGCGGGTCGCGCAGGCCGTATTTGAGGTGGTAGGCGATGTCCGCGTGCCCCGGGCGGAACTTCGCCGCGATGTCGCCGTAGTCCTTGGACCGCTGGTCGACGTTGCGGATCAGCAGGCTGATCGGCGTCCCGGTAGTGACCCCTTCGTACACCCCCGACAGGATCTCCACCGCGTCGTCCTCGCGCCGCTGGGTGGTGAACCGGCTCTGCCCGGGCCGACGCGCGTCCATCCACGGCTGGATGTCCGCCTCGGACAGGCCGATCCCCGGCGGGCAGCCGTCCACCACGCAGCCCAAGCCCGGCCCGTGGCTCTCGCCCCAGGTCGTGACGCGGAAGACGTGGCCGAAGTGATTGAGCGACATGCCGGGCTCCTCGGCGGCCCTCCTACCCGTCGCGTCCGGCTACGTCCATTGCGATGCGAAAACCGGTGTGGTTCGAGCCAAGACCGAGCTCGGCGGGTTGCCGCGCCGCTGGCCGGTAGCGCAGGCAATAGGCCGGCGCGCACAGCCACGAGCCGCCCTTGACCACCCGCCGCGGTCCGATGTCGGGATTCGAGAACCGGGCGGCGAGCATCTTCGGCGGACCGGTCGGGTTGGTCTCGTCCGCTTCGGGATGGCCCGGAACCCACCAGTCGGCGACGTGCTCCCAGACATTTCCGGTCATGTCGTGCAGGCCGTAGCCGCCGGGCGGGAAGGAGGCCACGGGCGCGGTCCCGTGGAAGCCGTCGTCAGCGAGATCGGTGTTGGGGAAGACGCCTTGCCAGGTGTTGGCTTTCCAGCCGCTCGCCGGATCGTATGCCTCGCCCCAGGCGAACGTAGCGCCGTCAAGGCCGCCGCGAGCCGCGAATTCCCATTCGGCCTCGGTTGGGAGGCGGCCGCCGGCCCAAGCCGAATACGCCTCCGCGTCCTCGGGGGAGACCTGCACGACCGGGTGGTCGTCAATCCCTTCGATGGAGCTGCCGGGCCCGGACGGCGCGCGCCAGCTCGCGCCGGGGACGTAGCGCCACCATGTGGTGGGATCCATCGACGTCACCGGCTCGGCCGGCTGGGCGAAGACCATGGAGCCAGGCTGCAGGAGCTCGGGTGGCCAGCCGGCATGCGTCTCCGGGTCGAGCGGTCGTTCGGCGGTCGTTACGTATCCGGTCTCGGTCACGAAGGCGGCGAACTCGGCGTTCGTCACCTCGGTCCGCTCGATCAGGAACGGGCCGACCATCACATCGCGCACCGGACCTTCTTCGCTGTAGTGCTCTTCGGAGCCCATGCGGAATACGCCGCCCTCGATCCGGACCATGTCCCCGGCGGCTGCGGCGAGCGGCGCGGCGACAGCGGCCGCGGCGATGAGCGCCCCAGCGCCCCTCATGGGCCCACCTCGGGCCAGATCGTCTCCCAGTCGTCCTTCATGTCGACGACGACCCAGCCCATTTCCGGCGCAAGGTCGAGCGCCCTGTCGAGCCGGCCGATGTCGCTGTCGCGATCGTAGGCCCACTCGCGCGCGGCGTCGGTGTGGTGGACGATGAGCCCGAGCTTGGCGCCATTGCCGCCGGTGCCCCATTGCAGCATTTCCAGGTCGCCGTCCGAATTGCCGGCGACGAAGACCGGGCGCTGGCCGATGTGGCGGGCGATGCCGACCGGCTTGCCTGGGCCGTCGTCGACGAAATCGACGCCGGCGCCGCGGATCACCTCAGGGGCGCCGTCGACCATCTCGAACGCGAGCGCGCCTTCCGAGCCGACGACCTGCGGCGCCGTCACGCCATAGCTTTCGTCGGCGAAGGCGCGGATGAACTCCTCGCCGCCGCCCGAGACGATGAAGGTCTGATAGCCGTTGGCGCGCAGGTGCTCGAGCAGCTCGATCATCGGCTGGTAGACCATGTCGACGAACAGTCGGTCCTTCTGCGGATGCTCGGCAGTCGCCAGCCACTCGGCGGCGTCGGCCTGGAAGACCTCGACCGTCATGCCGCCTCCGGTGGCGCCGAGCAGCTCGACCAGCGCGGCCGTGCCGCCCGCCACGATCGCGGCGACGTCGCCGGCGGCGGCGGCCTTGAGCGTCGGCGTCGCGGCCCAGGCGGGATCCGCGGCGGCGAGCTCGCGCGCGCGGTCGAGGATGTAGTAGAACTGGAAATAGAGCGGCTGCTCGGACCACAGGGTGCCGTCGTTGTCGAATGTGGCGATGCGGTCGCCGGGCTCGACAAACTTCGAGGACGCGGGATCGGTCGACGCCTCGACGAAGCCGAGGATCGCGGTCTTGGTCGGGCCGTCGTTCCATGACGGCAGCGGGTCGTCCTGCGCGTGAAGCGAGGTTGCGGCGATCACGAGCGCAGTGGTCAGGCGAAGCATGACGCCTCCTGTATCTGGCGGTCCGTCGGCGTCCCTATCCGGACGCCGACAGGCCGGTAGTCGTCAAGTGGGGTGCGCCGGCGTCGACGGGGCCTACTGGCCTCCTTGCGAGCCTGCGGTCACGGCTTCCATCACCCGATCGAGGTTGAAGCTGCCCGGCTTCTGCCGCGGCGGGAAGTCACGGAAGCTCTGCAACCACGCGCCGACATAGCTGGCGGCCGGGGCCATGAGGAACATCCGGTCGAGATACCAGCGCTGGTAGCCCATCGCGTCCTCCTGCTGCGCGCGCTCGAACGGATCCATCCGCAGATTGGTCAGCGTGGGCGCGCGCAGCTCTTCGAACGGCGCCTGCCAGACGCCGAGGCCTTCGGCGTTCTGCCGCAGGAAGGTCACTTTCCAGTTGTCGTAGCGCAGCGC
The DNA here is from genome assembly GCA_031413475.1 of Amaricoccus sp. Taxonomy (GTDB): domain Bacteria; phylum Pseudomonadota; class Alphaproteobacteria; order Rhodobacterales; family Rhodobacteraceae; genus Amaricoccus. Next base: position 746 of record JANOEW010000749.1, on the reverse strand, counting down.
CGCCATGTCGCCGTCGTCGGTCCAGTAGAGGAACTCGTGGCGCGGCCATTCGGCCTCGCCCCGGAGCGCGGGCAGGAGGTTGTAGCCGTCGAGATGCACCTTGAAGGTCCGGTCGCCGACCGTCTTGCCGGCCAGCAGCTGCTCCTTGACGTCGGGCTCGCCGGCGGCGGCGAGCAGCGTCGTCAGCATGTCCTCGTGCGCGCCGACCTCGTTGATGACCGCGCCCGGCTCGATCACCCCCGGCCAGCGGATCAGCGTCGGCACCCGGTAGCCGCCCTCCCACTGGGTGTTCTTTTCGCCGCGGAACATCGTGCTGCCGCCGTCGGGCCAGGTGAAGGTCTCCGCCCCGTTGTCGGTTGAATACATCACGATCGTGTTGTCGGCGATGCCGAGCTCGTCGAGCTTGGCCAGCAGCTCGCCCACCATGCCGTCGTGCTCGACCATGCCGTCGGCGTAGACGCCGAGGCCGGTCACGCCCTCGGACTCGGGCTTGAGGTGGGTAAAGATGTGCATCCGGGTGGAATTCCACCACAGGAAGAATGGCTTGCCCTCGGTGTGGGCGCTTTCCATGAACTCCAACGCGCCGGCGGTGACCTCTTCGTCGACCGTCTCCATGCGAAGGCGGGTGAGCGGGCCGGTGTCCTCGATCGCCTGCGTGCCGTCGGGATTGGCGGACGAGCGGATCACCCCGCGCGGGCCGAACTGCTCCCGGAACGCCGGGTCCTGCGGGTAGTCGGGGTTCTCGG
>JANOEW010000748.1:0-5770 GCA_031413475.1 Amaricoccus sp. | reverse complement strand
GCTATTGCGAAGCGATTGTATTATCCCATACCCTCGCGTGCCAGAAGAAAGGCGGAACGTGCGGATCCCTCGGAACCAGAGCCAGGGATCGCCGGAACCGGTCACTCGCGGGAGAGGTGCCATGAAACTCAAAAATATTCTGCTCGCCGCCACGGCGGCGACAGCGCTCGCGGCGGCAGCCGCGCAGGCCAAGACCCTGGTCTACTGCAGCGAAGGCTCGCCGGAGGGGTTCGATCCGGGGCCCTGGACGGCGGGCACCACCTTCGACGCCTCGTCGAGGACGATCTATGACCGGCTGATCGAGTTCAAGAAGGGCTCGACCGAGACCGAGCCCGGCCTCGCCGAAAGCTGGGAGGTGTCCGCGGACGGCACCGAGATCACCTTCAAGCTCCGTCCGGGCGTGAAGTTCCAGACCACGGGCTACTTCACACCGACCCGCGACTTGAACGCCGACGACGTCGTCTTCACCTTCATGCGCCAGTTCAACAAGTCGAGCCCCTGGTACGAATACGCGCCGGGCATCGCCTGGGAATACTTCAACGGAACGATGGCGGCTTCGCTGAAGGAGATCGTCAAGATCGACGACCTGACGGTTAAATTCGTGCTGAACAAGCCTGACGCCACCATCCTCGCGACGTTCCCGATGGATTTCGCCTCGATCGTCTCCAAGGAATACGCGGACCAGCTCGAAGCAGCAGGGACCAAGGAGCAGTTCAACGTCATGCCGGTCGGGACCGGGCCGTTCACCTTCGTCGACTACCAGCAGGACGCGGTGATCCGCTATTCGGCCAACCAGGAGTGGTGGAACGGCAAGCAGCCGATCGACGACCTGATCTTCGCGATCACGGTCGACGCGGGCGTCCGCCAGCAGAAGCTCGTCGCCGGCGAATGCGACATCATCCCGTACCCGAACCCGGCCGACATCGACGGGCTGAAGGCGAACGCCGACCTGACGGTGCTGCAGCAGGAAGGCTTCAACATCGGCTACCTCGCCTACAACACCCTCGTGCCGCCCTTCGACAAGGCCGAGGTGCGCAAGGCGCTGAACATGGCAATCAACAAGCAAGCCATAATCGAGGCGGTGTTCCAGGGCGTCGGCACCGCCGCCGTCGCGCCGCTGCCGCCGACCTCCTGGGGCTTCAACGATGCGCTGACCGACGACCCCTACGACCCGGCTGCGGCCAAGGCCGCGCTTGAGGCCGCCGGGGTCGCGGGCCTGTCGATGAAGATCTGGGCGATGCCGGTGCAGCGCCCCTACAACCCGAACGCCCGGCGCATGGCCGAGCTTCTCCAGGCCGATTTCGCCGCGGTGGGCGTCACCGTCGAGATCGTCTCCATGGAGTGGGGCGAGTACCTGGCGCAGTCCTCCGCCAAGGACCGCGACGGCGCCGTGCTGCTTGGCTGGACCGGCGACAACGCCGACCCGGACAACTTCCTCGGCGTGTTGCTGGGCTGCGGCTCGGTCGGCGCCAACAACCGCGCCCAGTGGTGCTACCAGCCCTATGAGGACCTGATACAGCAGGCCAAGTCCACCTTCGTGCAGGAGGAGCGCAAGCCGCTCTACGACCAGGCGCAGGTGGTCTTCAAGGAGCAGGCCCCCTGGGCGACCATCGCGCACTCGATCGCGACGGTGCCGATGCGCAAGTCAGTGACCGGCTTTGCGCAGGATCCGGTCGGGATCCATCGCTTCGTCGGCGTCGATAAGACCGAATGACGCGGTTCGCGTGACCGCTTCGCCCCCACGGGGCGAACCAACGACCGGGCGCCAATCGCGGCGCCCGGCGACGTCCGGAGGGGCGTGATGCTGCGCTTCATCCTGAACCGCCTGATCCTGATAATTCCGACCTTCATCGGCATCACGCTGGTGGCGTTCCTGTTCATCCGCCTGCTGCCCGGCGACCCGGTGATCCTGATGGCCGGCGAGCGCGGCGTCTCGCCCGAGCGCCACGCCGAACTTATGGCGCAGTTCGGCTTCGACCAGCCGCTGTGGAAGCAGTACGTCGACTATGTCCGCGGCCTGCTCCACGGCGACTTCGGCTACTCCTTCTCCACCAAGAAGCCGGTGCTAGGCGAGTTCATGGCGCGCTTTCCCGCGACGCTCGAGCTCGCGCTCTGCGCGATCGTGCTCGCCAGCGTGCTCGGCGTCGCCGCCGGCATTCTGTCGGCGATCCGTCGCGGCGGCTGGATCGATCAGCTCACCATGGGCGTCGCGCTGATCGGCTACTCGATGCCGATCTTCTGGTGGGCGCTGCTGCTCATCATCCTGTTCTCCACGACGCTAGGCTGGACGCCGGTCTCGGGACGGATCTCGCTGACGCAGTTCTTCCCCGACGTCACCGGCTTCATGCTGATCGACAGCCTGCTGTCGGGCAAGCCGGGCGCGTTTTGGTCGGCGGTTCAGCACCTAATCCTTCCGACGATCGTGCTCGCCACCATCCCGCTCGCGGTGATCGCGCGGCAGACCCGCTCGGCGATGCTCGAGGTGCTGGGAGAGATCTACATCATGACCGCGAAGTCCAAGGGCCTCGCGCCGCGCCGCGTGGTCTGGCTGCACGCGCTGCGCAATGCGCTGATCCCGGTCGTCACCACCATCGGCCTGCAGGTCAGCGTGCTGATGGGCGGCGCGATCCTGACCGAGACGATCTTCTCCTGGCCCGGCGTGGGCAAGTGGATGATCGATTCCATCTCGCGCCGCGACTACCAGGTCGTGCAGGGTGGGTTGCTGCTGATCGCCGTCATGGTGATGATCGTGAACCTGACCGTCGACCTCCTTTATGGACTGATCAATCCCCGTGTCCGCCACAGATGACCCCCGCCTAGGAACCGCCGAGCAGGAGCCGCTCGGTCCCCCACCGGTCGCGCCGTGGCTGGAGAACTGGCGCTATTTCACCACGAACCGCGGCGCGGTTCTGGGGCTGATCGTGCTCGGGCTGATGGTGCTGACCGCGATCTTCGCGCCGCTGATCGCGCCGCACGACCCGACGATGCAGTACCGCGACGCCCTCCTCGTGCCGCCGGCCTGGACAGCGGACGGGCGGTCGCAGTTCCTGCTCGGGACCGACGCGCTCGGCCGCGACATCCTCTCGCGGCTGATCTATGGCGCGCGCTATTCGCTCGCCATCGGTCTCGTGGTGGTCACGCTGGCGCTCATCAGCGGCATCCTCGTCGGCCTCCTCGCCGGCTATTTCGGCGGCTGGGTCGACGCGCTGATCATGCGGGTGATGGACATCATCCTCGCCTTCCCGTCGCTGCTGCTGGCGCTGGTGCTGGTGGCGATCATCGGCCCCGGCCTGTTCAACGCGATGCTCGCCATCGCCGTGGTGCTGCAGCCGCACTTCGCCCGGCTGACCCGCGGCGCCGTCATGGCGGAGAAGTCGCGCGAATACGTCACCTCGGCCAAGGTCGCCGGGGCAGGCCACCTCCGGCTGATGCTGGTGACGATCCTGCCGAACTGCCTCGGGCCGCTGATCGTGCAGGCGACTCTCAGCTTCTCCAACGCCATCCTCGACGCTGCGGCGCTCGGCTTTCTCGGCATGGGCGCGCAGCCGCCGACCCCGGAATGGGGCACCATGCTGGCCGAGGCGCGCGAGTTCATAACCAGCGCCTGGTGGGTGGTGACGATGCCCGGCATCGCGATTCTCGTCACCGTGCTCGCGATCAACCTCATCGGCGACGGGCTGCGCGACACGCTCGACCCGAAGCTGAAGCGGAGCTGACGGATGGCGCTGCTCGAGGTCCGCAACCTGTCGGTCGCCTTCGAGACCGCCGCCGGCGCGTTCTTCGCGGTGAAGGGCGTCGATCTCTCGGTCGACGCCGGCGAGGTGCTGGCCATCGTCGGCGAGTCGGGCTCCGGCAAGTCGGTGGCGATGCTGGCGGTGATGGGGCTGCTGCCGCCGAGCGCCAAGGTCACCGCCGACGCGATGCGCTTCGACGGCAAGGACCTTCTGACGCTGACGCCGCGCCAGCGGCGTGACCTCTCGGGCAGCGAGATGGCGATGATCTTCCAGGAGCCGGTGGCGAGCCTGAACCCCTGCTTCACCGTCGGCTTCCAGATCGAGGAGACGCTGCGCGAGCACGCCGACCTCGGAGCCGCCGCGCGGCGCGTCCGGGCGATCGAGTTGCTGGCGCAGGTCGGCATTCCCGAGCCGGAGGAGCGGCTGAAGTCCTTCCCGCACCAGATGTCCGGCGGCCAGTGCCAGCGGGTGATGATCGCCATCGCCACCGCGTGCAATCCGCGGCTCCTGATCGCCGACGAGCCAACCACCGCGCTCGACGTGACGATCCAGAAGCAGATCCTCGAGCTGCTGATGCGGCTGCAGGCCGAGCACGGTATGGCGCTGGTTCTGATCACCCACGACATGGGCGTCGTCGCCGAGACCGCCGACCGGGTGATCGTGCAGTACAACGGCCGAAAGATGGAAGACACCGACGTTCTGTCGCTGTTCGAGCGGCCGCGGAGCGCCTACACCCGGGCGCTGCTCGCGGCGCTGCCGGAGAACGCCACCGGCGGCCGGCTGTCGACGGTGTCCACCTTCGACGCCGCCGCCGAGGATGGGTCGGCATGACACACGCCCCGATCCTGGAAACCCGCAGGATCATTCGCGACTATGCCACAGGCGGCATGTTCGGCGGCTCGCGTATGGTGCGGGCGTTGAAGGGGATCGATCTCAAGGTCGAGCGGGGCAAGACGCTCGCCATCGTCGGCGAGTCCGGCTGCGGGAAATCGACGCTCGCGCGGATCATCACGCTGATCGACGCGCCGACGGCGGGCGAACTGCTCATTGACGGCCAGCCCGTCGACATCACCCGGAGCGGCGTGCCGCCCGAGTTGCGCCGCAAGGTGCAGATCGTGTTCCAGAACCCTTACGGCTCGCTCAACCCACGTCAGAAGATTGGTGACGTGCTTGCCGAGCCGCTGAAGCTCAACACGCCGCTTTCCGCGCACGCGCGGCGCGACCGGGCCATGGAAATGCTGCTCAAGGTCGGGCTGCGGCCGGAGCATTTCAACCGCTACCCGCACATGTTCTCCGGCGGCCAGCGCCAGCGCATCGCGATCGCGCGGGCGGTGATGGTGAACCCAGAGCTGCTCGTCCTCGACGAGCCGGTCTCGGCGCTGGACCTGTCGGTTCAGGCGCAGATTCTGAACCTGCTGCAGGACCTACAGGACGAGCTACAGCTCACCTATGTCTTCATCTCGCACGATCTGTCGGTGGTGCGCCATGTCGCCGACGACGTGATGGTGATGAACCTCGGCGAGGCGGTGGAATACCGCAGTCGCGAGGCCATCTTTGCTACACCCGAACATCCCTACACACGAAAGCTATTTGCCGCAACGCCGCAGATCAACCTTGAGGTGATCCGCAACCGCGTGGCTCGAAAAGCTGCGATGCCCCGCCTGACTGGTTCGAAGCGGGCGCTGTGACCGCATAGGGCGCCTCTTTATGGCACCAAAGCCGGCTGACCGCTTCACGGCCCGGCGCGTTAACCCAGGTTGCCAACAGGAAAACGTCCCAGATATTTTCGATTTTAGAGCGTGTCGCTCTCCTTACGATTCAGGATTGAACGAAGCCGCTGCGCGGCACGGGGACTGCTTCACGGGCAGTGCTCCTGACTGGAAGGTTTGGGTTGCTAATACCAGCGGCCTCTCCGCCTGACTCCGGAAAGGGGATTCCCAAATCGTTCGATCTCTGACTCTCTGCCGTGAGGGCAGGAGGCGGAGCAGATGGTGGCGATCGCGATCACGCGGATGGATTTGACCGCGGCGGAGCTG
>JANOEW010000747.1:0-4090 GCA_031413475.1 Amaricoccus sp. | reverse complement strand
TCGCCCGCCGCAACCGCCGCGCGCGCCGCCCGGTGGCCCGGATCGAACCGCCGGTTGAACCCGAGCTGCACCGGCACGCGGCTCCCCGCGATCGCCACCTTGCACCGCTCCACCCGGCCAAGATCGAGGTCGATCGGCTTCTCGCACAACACCGCCTTGCCCGCCGCAACCGCCATCTCGATGTAGTCCGCATGCGTCGGCGTCGCGGTCGCGATCAACACCGCGTCGATCCCCGCGCTCCCGAATATCTCCTCGACCGATCCAGCCGGCGTCACGCCGTGCGCCGCCCCGACCTCGCGCGCGGCCGCGGCGTCGATGTCGTAGACCGCCGCGAGCTTTGCCCTTGGATTCGCCGCCACGTTGGCGGCGTGCATGCGCCCGATCCGCCCACAGCCGAGCACCGCAATCCGAACCATTCGTTCCTCCGCGTCGAGGCTGCAACACTCGTTGCAGATCGGCAGAACTGTCAATATCAACCTTCTGACGTCGTTGGGGGAAGCGCGCCATGAACAGGTTGGACGGCAAATTCGCGGTGATCACCGGCGGCAGCCAGGGACTCGGCGCCGCCATCGCCCGGCGCTTCGCCGAAGCCGGCGCCGACGGGATCGTCATCTGCGGCCGCAGCGCCGCCAAGGGCGCGGCCGTTGCGGCGGCGATCACCCGCGACATCGGCGTCCCGGTCCATTTCGTCGCCGCCGATCTCGCGGCCGTCGCCGACTGCCGGCGCGTCGTGGCGGAAGCCGACGCCGCCTTCGGTCGGCTCGACGCGCTGGTCAACGCCGCCGGCGTCACCGATCGCGGCACGCTGCTCGACACCTCCGAGGACCTCTTCGATCGAATCATGGCGGTGAACCTGCGCGCGCCGTTCTTCCTGATGCAGGAGGCGGTCAAGCTGATGATCCGCGACGGCGTCGAGGGCGCGATCGTCAACATCGGCTCGACCTCGGCGCGCGCCGGTCAGCCGTTCATCGCCGCCTACTGCGCCTCGAAGGGCGGGCTCGCCACGCTGACCCGCAACGCCGCGTTCGCGCTGCTGAGGAACCGCATCCGCGTCAACCAGCTCGACATCGGCTGGATGGCCTCCGAGGGCGAGGACCGCATCCAGCGCGAATTTCACGGCGCCACCGACGACTGGCTGGCCCGCGCCTCGGCCGACCAGCCCTTTGGCCGCCTCGTACAGCCCGAGGAGGTCGCCCGCGCCGCCGCCTTCCTCGCCTCGGCTGACTCGGGCCTGATGACCGGCGCCGTCATCCAGTTCGACCAGTCGGTCTGGGGCGCCTACGCCGGCGCCCCGCCGCACCCTTACGCGCCGCTCACGCTCTGAGCCGCCGGGATCAGAGCGTATTCTTGTGGAGCGCGCCCGCCCTCATGATCAGCCGGAAGTTCCTGACGGACTCCGCGCCGCGCGCCGGTCGCCGAGCTTACGGCAATTGTAATGTCGCCGACAACAAACCCGAATGCGCAGCGTCGTAAACTGTATAACGTCGCCTGGGGCCACATCCGGCCCGAACGAAAGGCGGCTGCGCGTGCTGGAGGGAGCAACCATGCAAAACCAGACCAAGAATCTTAACGCAGTGGAGGCGGAACTGACGGTTCCGAAGCGCGGCGAGGGCGAGCTCGCCTTTTTGGTGGCGGGCGTCGAGTTCGGACTCGAGCTAGAGCAACTCAAGAACGGAAAGGTGGCACTGACGTTCGAGGCCGAAAAGGCCGAAGATGACGATGACGATGACGATGACGATGACGATGGCCCCGATGACGACGGATATCAATTCGTCTTTTCACCGTATGAAGGCTTCGAGGACAGCTTCGAGATCAAAGTCGCTGGCCGGACCTATCTGATTGAGCTCGAAGCCGGGCTCGAAACCGACGATGATGATGACGACGACGATGATGACGACGGCGAAGTGGAGGCTCCCGAACTCGTCGCGGAGGTCGAGGTCACGCCGATCGGCCCGAGGAAACGGACCCCGCTGGAGGCGGAGCTCGAGATCGAGGCGGCCCGCGGCCAGGAAATCGACGGATCGCTTGAGTATCGCGGCCTCGAGATCGAGCTGGGCCTGGAGCCGGCGGGAGCGCGAGGCCGGCACTATACCCTCGAGGTCGAGATCGTGGACGAAAGGACTGGCGACAGCTACGAGCGCGAATTCAGGTTCAGGTCGAACGACGGCTTTGAACGCGAGATCGAAATCTCGGTCGGCGGCCGGAAGTTCGAGCTCGAACTAGAGGTCGAACGCGACCGCGAGGACGACACCGTCGTCGCATCGCTCGAGATCGAGCGGGCGTGGGCGCCTCACGACAACTGGGACGCGCTGATCTGATCCGCTGGAGGCATCCCTACAGGCGGCAGGTTCGTCCTGCCGCCTTCGCGCTGGACCGGGAGATCACCCGCCAACCGGTTTAACGAGCCAGTCCGGACTTTCCCACGTCGGTCGGGCTCGCGCCCGTCCGGCGCCTGCAAGCCTTGGCGGCGGCGGGAAATGAAGTACGTTGGCCGCATGAGCGAGCCGACGCGACCGTGAAGATTCTGCTGGCGGAGGACGACGCCGCGACCCGGGCTTACATAGAGCGCGCCCTGAGCGAGGACGGCCACGTGATCGACGTGGCGCGGGACGGCGACGAGATGGTCATGCTCGGCTCCGGGTCCTACGACGTGCTGATCGTCGACCGCATGATGCCCGGCCTTGATGGACTCTCGGCGGTCCGCCTCCTCCGCGAGGCGGGCGTTAGCACGCCGGTGCTGTTCCTGACCAACCTCGGGGGCGTCGGGGACCGCGTAGCCGGGCTGGACGCGGGAGGCGACGACTATTTGGTCAAGCCCTTCGCTTTCTCGGAGCTCGCGGCGAGGTTGCGGGCGCTCGCGCGCCGGCCGGCGCTGCATGAGTCGGACTCGGTGCTGCGCGTCGCCGACCTCGAACTGGACCTCGATCGCCGCCGGGCCGCGCGCGGCGGGGGTCGCGCTGGCGCTGCAGCCGCGCGAACTCCGCCTACTCGAATACCTGATGCGCAACGCCGGTCGGGTGGTGACGCGGACCATGCTGCTCGAGAAGGTCTGGGGCTTCCACTTCGAGCCGAAGACCAGCGTCGTCGAGACTCATGTCAGCCGCCTCCGCGCCAAGGTCGACCGTCCGTTCGAGAAGCCGCTGATCGCCACGGTCCGCGGCTCGGGATACATGATCGGCGAGCGGGACTGACGTGCGCCTCTGGAGAAGCGCCACTTTTCGTCTCTCCGCCGCCCTCATCTTCTTCTCGCTGGTCTCGGCCTCCGTGCTTCTGGGCGGGGCCTATCTCGTCATCGGGGCCCGGCTGCGCACCGAGGTTCGCGCCGCGACCAGGGCCGAGATCGCGGGGCTCGCCGCGCTGGAAGCCCGGGACGGCTGGAGCGCGCTCGTCAGGGAAATCGAGGCCGCCGGACCGGGCGCCGAGGACGATCCCTTCGTCTACCGGCTCGAACCCGTTGTCGGGTCCGCTGTCGGCGCTGAACTCGCGCTCGGCGAGCCCGGACCGGCGGGATGGCGAGACGCGCTGCCGCCATGGGGGGAAGAAGACGAGCCCTACGTCGCCCGCGAGCACGTCTTCGACGAGGGGCGCCTCATCGTGGCGGCCGAGGCCGAGAGGCTGAACGACGCACTCGAGTTCCTCGCCGAGGAGGCACCGCTGGGACTCGCGCTCGTCCTGCCGGTCTCGCTGCCCGGGGCGATCTTCGTCGCCGCCTTCGCGCTGCGCCGCATCGACCAGATCGCGCGAACGGTGAAGCGGGTCGAGGGCGGCGCCCTCACCGAGCGCGTGCCGGTCCGCGGCTTCGGCGACGAGTACGACCGGCTCGCCGAGGCCGTGAATGCGATGCTCGACAGCCTCGCGGACCTCAACGAAGGGCTGCGCCAGGTCAGCGCGGACATCGCGCACGACTTGCGGTCGCCACTGTCGCGCCTGCGGACGCATCTGCAGGATCTAACCCGGATAATTCACCAGAAGCGTCATTCTGGCTGGCATCGGTAGCTTAAGTATCTGATATGGTGTAGAGTATTTCTGTTCAAACGACCCTCGCCACCGGACAGAAATTGCCCCGCAGCCATGACCGACCTTGCAGCGC
>JANOEW010000746.1:0-1514 GCA_031413475.1 Amaricoccus sp. | reverse complement strand
CCCGGACGTGGCGCCGGTGGCGCCGTCGCCCGGCTTCGACCGTGGCGCATCGATGGTTAACGAAAGAAGACCTCGTTCTGAATCAATACCTTGCCGAATATTAACGGTGAATGCTTGTCCGCGGCGGGTCCATCGGCTAGGAGGGCTCGTCCCCGCCCCCCGCCCCGGACCTCGATGCCAAACGACAAGGACCCCAGGCCCCGCCGCCCGCGCGCCGAGACCCCGCGCGGCTTCCGCGACGCGTTCGGCGCCGAGGTCCGCGCCCGCACCGCCATGCTCGCCCGGATCACCGAGGTCTACCACGGCTACGGTTTCGACCCGCTCGAGACCGCCGCGATCGAGACCCTCGACGCGCTGGGCAAATACCTGCCCGACGTCGACCGCCCCAATGCCGGCGTCTTTGCCTGGGACGACCCCGACGAGGGCTGGCTGGCGCTGCGCTACGACCTGACCGCGCCGCTCGCCCGCGTCTACGCCCAGCATCGCGGCGACCTGCCGACGCCCTACCGCCGCTACGCGGTCGGCCCGGTCTGGCGCAACGAGAAGCCCGGCCCCGGTCGCTTCCGCCAGTTCACCCAGTGCGACGCCGACACCGTCGGCGCGGCCTCGGTCGCCGCTGACGCCGAGATCGCCGCGATGCTCGCCGACGCGCTCGAAGCCGCCGGCATCGCCCGCGGCGACTACCTGGTCCGCATCAACGACCGCAAGGTGCTGAACGGCGCCATGGAGGTCGCGGGCCTGCTCGACCCCGCCGATCCGGAGGCCGATGCCGAGCGCCGCGGCGTGGTGATGCGCGCCATCGACAAGCTCGACCGCCTCGGCGTCGACGGCGTGCGCGCCCTGCTCGGGACCGGCCGCCGCGACGCAAGCGGTGACGTCACCCCGGGGGCCGGCCTGTCGGACGATCAGGCCGCGGTGATCCTCGGCTTCACCGCGGCCCGCCGCGGCGACGCCGCCGCCACCTGCGCGCGGCTGTGCGAGCTCGTCGGCGGCTCGGCGACCGGGGCCGAGGGCGTGGCCGAGCTGGAGGAGATAGCCGGCCTGCTCGCGGCCCAGGGCTACGGTCCCGACCGGATCGTCATCGACCCCTCGGTCGTGCGCGGCCTCGGCTACTACACCGGCCCGGTCTACGAGGCCGAGCTCACCTTCGAGATCGCCGACGACCAGGGCCGCCCGCGCCAGTTCGGCTCGGTCGCCGGCGGCGGCCGCTACGCCTACCTGGTCAAGCGCTTCACCGGCCAGGCCGTGCCCGCGACCGGCGTCTCGATCGGCGTCGACCGCCTGCTCGCGGCGCTCGCGGCCCGCGCCGGCGCCGCCCCCGCCGAGCCGGGCCCGGTCGTCGTCACCGTGATGGACCGCGCGGCGATGGCCGAGTATCAGACCATGGCGTCCGAGTTGCGCGCCGCGGGCCTTCGCGCCGAGGTCTTCCTCGGCGGCGGCAACATGGCCCGCCAGCTGAAGTACGCCGACCAGCGCGCGAGCCCGGTCGCGATCATCGCCGGCGAAGACGAGCG
>JANOEW010000745.1:0-8207 GCA_031413475.1 Amaricoccus sp. | reverse complement strand
GCGCACGACTATCGCTATTTCCCCGATCCCGACTTGCTGCCGCTGGAGCTAAAGCAGGCCTGGGTCGATGGCATCGCCGCCGGTCTGCCGGAGATGCCGGACACCAAGAAGGCTCGGTTCGTGCTCGACTACGGGATGACCGAATACGACGCCGGCGTGCTGACCGCCGAAGTCGCCGCGGCCGACTACTTCGAGGCGGTCGCCGGCGGCCGCGACGGCAAGCAGGCGGCGAACTGGGTGATCAACGAACTGTTCGGCCGGCTCAACCGGCAAGGACTGGGCGTCGAGGCGAGCCCGGTCGCGCCGGGGCAACTCGGCGGGTTGCTCGATCTGGTCGCAGCCGGCGACGTCTCCGGCAAGACCGCCAAGGACGTCTTCGAAATTCTCTGGACCGAGGGCGGCGATCCGACGGCGATCGTCGCGAGCCGCGGGCTGCGCCAGGTGACCGACGCCGGGGCGATCGCCGCCGCGGTGGACGCCGTGGTTGCGGCGAACCCCGACAAGGCGGCGCAGGCGCTGGCCAAACCGGCGCTGGTCGGCTGGTTCGTCGGGCAGGCGTTGAAGGCGACCGGGGGCAAGGCCAACCCCCAGGCGGTGAACGCGTTGGTCAAGGCCCGGCTCGGGATCGAATGACAGGGGAGGGGCGATGACGTTCTTCGACTACAAGGTGGCGCCGGCGCCGCGCCAGCTGAAACGGGTCAAGGGCGTCAGCTCGACCGCCGATCTGTTCGCGGCGACGCTGGCGGACACGATCAACGCCGCCGCCCGCGAGGGCTGGGAATACGTGCGCGCCGAGACCCTGCCCGCGGTCGAGCAGGGCAGCTGGTTTCGCCGCGGCGTCGAGGTGGTCGAGACCGTGCTGATCTTCCGGCGTCCGCGCGAGCAACTGGGCCCCCGGCTCGCCGCCGCCAAGGTCGAGGCCGGTTTCGGGGCCGAGGCCGAAAGCCCTCGCCTCGGGGCCGTCGAGCGTCCGGTCGAGCGTCCGGGTCCGGCCGCGCTGCGGCGCGAGCCGCGCCTTGAGACGGTCGCGGACGCCGCGACGCCGCTACGCCCCGCGCCCCGGCTCGGGCCCGCCGACCAGATCTGAATAGAGCTAGGTCTCGCCCAACAGCTCGAGCGCGAGGGCATGGACGCCGGCGAGCAGTTCGTCGTGCAGCACCGCGTGAACGGCTCGCGATCGTTCGATCCGGCTCATGCGGTCGAACCTGGCGCTGCGCAGGACGACGCGATAGTGCGTGCGCCCACCCTCGCGCCAGCCGGAATGGCCCCGGTGCTTGTCGCTTTCGTCGATCACGTCGATGAAATCCGGCTCGAACGCGGCGGTCAGCTTCGCGTGGATCGACGTCGCCGAATACGCAGGTGCCTCGGTCATGTCGCCACCCCGGTTGCGGCGGGTCTTGGCCCGCCCGCGCAATAGTCTAGACTGTTGGCCCCGAGTCGCCCAGCCGAAAGGATAGGCCCGCCGATGCGCCGTCCCTCGCCGTTCAACTTCGACATTTCCGCCAGCGCCGACAAGAAGCGCCGAGCGCAGGGGCGCGGCCTGTCCGGCGGCGTCGAGACCGGCCGCATCTGCGACAGACCGGGTTGCGGCCGGCCCGGCCGGTTCCGCGCGCCGCGCTCGCCGGAGCAGCTCGACGAGTTCCTCTGGTTCTGTCTGGAGCATGTGCGCGACTACAACCTGAAGTGGAACTTTTTCTCCGACCAGTCGGACGCGGACCTCGAGCGCCAGTTCGCCGCCGACCGGGTCTGGAACCGGCCGACCCGGCCGTTCAGCGAGACGGTGAACGGCCCGGGCGCGACGCCGCACGCCGAGGGCAGGGCCTGGGCGCGCTTCGGCTTCGACGATCCGCTCGACGTGCTCCGCGACAAGGGCACGCTCAACCCCGGGGGCGAACGGGCTGCGACGGCGCGGCCGCAGCGCCGTCTGCCCCCGACCGAGCGCCGGGCCCTCGAGATTCTCGACGCGTCGGACAGCCAGTCGAAGACCGAGATCCGCAAGATCTACAAGGCGCTGGTCAAGGACCTGCATCCCGACATGAACGGCGGCAAGCGCGACGACGAGGCCCGCCTGACCGAGGTCGTCTGGGCCTGGGAGCAGATCAAGGCGAGCCGCAGCTTCCCGGACTGAGCCTGCGGCGTCGTGGCGGACGGCTGCGGAACGACCTTGAACGGCCCGGCCTTCGGCTTGCATCGGCAAGGCAATTGGGACACATAGCGCGCAAGGGACGCGCATCGGCGCGGCTTGGAGCGGGAGCGGCACGATGGCGGACGGCGGGATGGAAATGCTGTCGGAACCGACGGTCGACATGAGCGTGCGTGACCTGTTCGGGATCGACGCCGACATGACCGTGCGCGGCTTCGCCGAGCGCACCGACCGGGTTCCTGACATCGATACGACCTACCGCTTCGACCGGGATACCACGCTCGCGATCCTCGCCGGCTTCGCCCACAACCGCCGGGTGATGATCCAGGGCTATCACGGCACCGGCAAGTCCACCCATATCGAGCAGGTCGCGGCCCGGCTGAACTGGGCCTGCGTGCGGGTCAACCTCGACAGCCACATCAGCCGAATCGACCTGATCGGCAAGGACGCGATCCGGCTGAAGGACGGCGTGCAGGTCACCGAGTTCCAGGAGGGCATCCTGCCCTGGGCGCTGCGCAACCCGGTCGCGATCTGCTTCGACGAATACGACGCCGGCCGGCCGGACGTGATGTTCGTGATCCAGCGCGTGCTCGAGGTCGACGGCAAGCTGACGCTGCTCGACCAGAACAAGGTGATCCGGCCGCACCCGTATTTCCGGCTGTTCTCGACCGCGAACACGGTGGGCCTCGGCGACACGACGGGGCTCTACCACGGCACCCAGCAGATCAACCAGGGCCAGATGGATCGCTGGTCGCTGGTGGCGACGCTGAACTATCTCGCCCACGACGCCGAGACCGACATCGTGCTGGCGAAATACGCGGATTACGACACGCCCGAGGGCCGCAAGACCGTCAGCCGCATGGTGACGGTGGCGGACCTGACCCGGGCGGCGTTCATGAACGGCGACCTGTCGACGGTGATGTCGCCGCGCACCGTGCTCGCCTGGGCCGAGAACGCGCGCATCTTCGGCGACGTGGGCTTCGCGTTCCGGCTGACCTTCCTCAACAAATGCGACGAGCTGGAGCGCCAGACGGTCGCGGAGTTCTACCAGCGCGCCTTTGACAAGGAGCTGCCCGAGAGCGCGGTCAGCGTCAGCCTGGGGTGAATTGGCACCTATGCACCCAATCAGCGCTTTGGACAAAATAAAAATACGCAAGTTACATTCAGTCTACTGCGGCTGTATCTTAGTGCCAATTGCCACATGCTTTGCCCCAGCCGGCTCTCACTGATATTTGCTCCGCCCATTCTATCCGAGCCGCTACGAGGCATGCTTACAGTGCTGCTTTGAATGCCGGTCCGGCACCTGCGCCGTCTGTGATGACTGCTGCGACCGCCGCAGCCAAAGCGGCGCTGAAAACACACCTTTTTACTTTCTTCTGACCTCCATTGGGATAACAGATCTTAACAAAAGCAAATTTTGTACATGACCTGCGATGAATCACAGGTACCTTTGTGCAAAGCCTCTTCCCAAACACCTTCACGCATTTGAGCTTGAAGGATGTCTTTGTCTCAGGCCAATTCCGAATAGTGGCAAGGCGAAATACTTGACACTCTTGACCACTTTTTGCGCCAGAATCATCAATATTGTCATTTTCAGGGACAACAAAAAGATCGCCTTCGTCTATGGATTCTCCGTCCAGTTCATTCTTTAACATAGTTGACTCCCTTTTAGAATGTGCAGTTGTGCGGAGAGCAAGATCTATAGTTTCTAGATAGACTTAGCTACAGCCAAATTAAATACTAAAAAAGTATCTATGTCAACATTATCATGTAATAGGCTTTGGTGGCAAGTGCAAAACGAACTGTACCTCGCTGAGTATGACTCGGCGGTCTATGGGCCTCGATCCATCGCCAGGGACGCTCCGAGGAAGGCAGCGAAATCGCGCGCCCCGGAGCGGCCGGCGCGGGGCCTTGCGCGCCGTAGCGTTCAGGCCGCCACCCTCTCCGTAGTCGCGCGTGCTGACATTGTGGCTCGGGTCCACCAGTCGAGGTCGCCGAGCATCGCCTTGCCGCCGGGCAGGATGTTCCGCCTAATCTCGGCCAACGGCGGTTCGTGGCGACCGCGTGCGCGGCGCGAACGTTCATCTGGACGGACGCGCGACGATCTCGTTAGGCTCGGGCGGCGCAGAGGGGCCAGACATGACCTACCTCACGACCTCGCCGCTCTGGATCGCGGGCCTGCTGTTCCTCGGTCTCGGCACGCTCGGGGCCATGCTCGGCACCGTGCTGGTTCGCAGGCGGTTTCCGCTTGAGCTGCTGCGGGCGAACAACGAGGTCGCGGGCTTCAAGTTCGCCACGGTCGGCGTGCTCTATGCCGTGCTGCTGGCCTTCGCGGTGCTGGTGGTCTGGGAGAAGCTCAACGACGGGGAGAGCAACGTGGCGCTGGAAGCCGGCGCGGCGGCGACGATCTTTCGACTTGCGGACAGCATGGACGCGGAGGCGGGGGCGGAGCTGCACGCGGCGATCGCCGCCTATCTCGAGGCCGCGATCACCGAGGACTGGCCGGCGATGGAGCGCGGCGGGGAAAGCCCCGCCGCGATCGCGGCGCTCGGCGCGGTGTATGCGGCGCTGCTGCGGCACGAACCGGACGATCTGCGCGGCGCGGCCATCCTGGAGGAAGGCCTGAGCCAGCTCGATCTGCTGACGCAGGCGCGGCGCGCCAGAGTGGGACTCGCCCTCGGCACCGTGCCGGGGGTCGTCTGGGGGGTGTTGCTGGTGGGCGCCTTCGTCACCATCGGGTTCACCTTTTTCTTTGGGACAGCCAACCTCCGCGCACAGGCGCTGATGACGGGGGGGCTTGCGTTCCTGATGTTCTCGGGTCTGCTGATCGTCATCGCGATCGATCGACCGTTCGCCGGTACGGTCAAGCTCGGTCCCGAGCCGCTCGTGGAAGTGCTGCGAGATTTCGGCGGCGAGAGCGAAGCTCGACCATGACGCTCGGCTGAAGGCCTGGGGCTTGGCGACGGAGAGCCGCCGGCGCGGCCGGCGCAATGGCCGAATCGGCGGCGGGAGAATCAGCAACGGGAGAATCGGCGTGCGGGGTCGCAAACGGGCGAGCGGCGTCGGCGCGGCGGCGCGCAGATACTGCGGGAAGCCGCAGGAGCGTCCATGACCGAGCGAAAGCCGCGCCGCGCCGGCGGCCATGCCCGCAATCCCGGGGTCCAGCCCGCGCGGGCGATCGCGCAGATGGCCTGGCGCCTGCCGCTGAACACCGACCGACCGACCGAACCGCTTGACTCGGACGGCGTGGCGGCGATCCACCACACCGCGATGCGGGTGCTGGAGGAGATCGGGATCGAGTTCCTCAACGAGGAGGCGAAAGCGGCGCTGCGCGCTGCAGGCTGCGCGGTGTCGGGGGACAACGTGCGCATGGACCGCGCCTTCGTCATGGCGCAGGTCGAGCTGGCGCCGCGCGCCTTCGACATCACTCCGCGCAACCCGGAGCGGCGCGTGCGAATGGGCGACCGGCACATGGCCTTCGGCAACGTCTCGTCGCCGCCGAATTGCATGGACATGGACCGCGGCCGGCGGGTCGGCAACATGGAGAGCTTTCGCGATTTCATGAAGATGACGCAGTATTTCAACTGCATCCACGTGGCGGGCGGTTATCCGGTCGAGCCGGTGGACGTGCACGCGAGCGTGCGGCATCTCGACTGTCTGTTCGAGAAGCTGACCCTGACCGACAAGGTGGTGCACGCCTATAGCCTCGGGCCGGAGCGGGTCGAGGACGTGCTGGAAATGGCGCGGATCGCCTCCGGGATGGACGCGGAGACGTTCTTCGCCGAGCCGCGGCTCTTCACCAACATCAACTCGTCGAGCCCGTTGAAGCACGACTGGCCGATGCTCGACGGCGCGATGCGCTTCGCCCGGCGCGGCCAGCCGGTGATCGTGACGCCGTTCACGCTGGCGGGCGCGATGGCGCCGGTGACGATGGCCGGCGCGGTGGCGCAATCCGTCGCCGAGGCGCTGGCGGCGATCGTGCTGTTGCAGCTGATCCGACCGGGGACGCCGTGCATGATCGGCACCTTCACCTCGAACGTCGACATGCGCTCCGGCGCGCCGGCGTTCGGCACGCCGGAATACATGCGCGCGACGCAGATGACCGGGCAGATGGCGCGGTTCTACGGGCTGCCGCTGCGCGCGTCGAACGCCTGCGCCTCGAACGCGCCGGACGCGCAGGCGATGTGGGAGAGCATGAACAGCCTGTGGTCGGCGGTGCAGTCGGGGGTGAATCTCGTCTACCACGCGGCGGGCTGGCTCGAAGGCGGGCTGATCGCGTCCTACGAGAAGTTCGTGATGGACTGCGAGGTTCTGCAGCAGATCCAGCGCTATTTCGAGCCGGCGCTGACGGATGTCTCGCCGGACGCGCTGGCGTTCGACGCAATCGCCGAGGTCGGGCCGCAGGGGCATTTCTTCGGCGCGACCCATACCCAGAGCCGCTACGCCGAGGCGTTCTATGCGCCGTTCCTCAGCGACTGGCGCAACTACGAGGCCTGGTCCGAGGCCGGCGGGGCCTGGACCGAGGAGCGGGCCAACACGACCTGGAAGGCGATCCTCGCCGACTACGAGGCTCCGCCGATGGATGCGGGCGTGCGCGAGGAGCTGACTGCGTTCGTGGCGCGGCGCAAACGCGAGGGCGGGGCGCCGACGGATTACTGATCTGGGAGGAACGCCGCCTGCGGGCGATCGAGCCACCCCGGCGCCGAGACAATGACGAGTCCAATGCTGGATGAGGAAACATCATCGATGAGCACCACCGGAACATCCGAGACCAACGGTCGCCTCTGGGGCGCGCGCGCGCGGGACTGGGCCGAGCTGCAGGAGGGGCAATGCGCCGCGGCCTATCACGCGGTGCTGGCCCATGCCGGCGTCGGCCCGGGCACGCGCCACCTCGACGTGGGCTGTGGCGCGGGGATGGCAGCCGCGCTGTCGGTGGCGCTGGGCGCAACGGTCGCCGGGATCGACGCGGCCGAGGCGCTGCTGGCGATCGCCCGGGACCGCACGCCTGCCGGCGACTTCCGCCAGGGCGACCTCGAGGCGCTGCCGTTCGAGGACGACGCCTTCGACCTCGTCACCGGCTTCAACGCGTTCCAGTATGCGGGCGACGCGGCGCGGGCGCTGCGCGAGGCGGGGCGCGTCACGAAGCCTGGCGGCATGGTCGTGATCATGACCTGGGGCGATCCGGCGGGGATGGCGGCGGCGTCGCTCGTGGCCGCGTTGAAGCCGCTCCTGCCTGCGCCGCCCTCCGGGGCGCCGGGCCCTTTCGCCCTGTCCGACGAGACGGCGCTGCGCGCCTTCGCCGCGGCCGGCGAACTGACGCCGGGCGCGGTCTTCGATGTGGACACGCCCTGGGTCTATTCCGACGAAGCGACCGCGCTAAGGGGGCTGAACTCCAGCGGCGTCGCCATCCGGGTCATGGAGCATTCGGGGGAGGAAGCCTTGATCGCCGCCACACGCGCCGCTCTGGCCCCGTTCCGCCAGCCCTCCGGCAGCTTTCGTATCGGCGCGCGCTTCCGCTGCCTCGTCGCAGCGCCTTGAGAGAGAGCATCAGATGAACGACGTCGAACGCATCGTCCATGAATCCTGGGACCTTCGCGACCCGGAACGCGGCGTCGCCGTCATCGCCGAGGACTGCCGGTTCGAGGATGTCGCGCGCGGCGAGGCGCAGATCGGACCCGACGGCTACCGGCGCGACTATCACCGCTGGCGCACCGCCTTTCCCGACGGAGAATGCAAGGTCGTCAACGTCATCACCAGCGGCGATTCGGCCGTGGTGGAATTCGTTAACCGCGGCGCCCAGACGGGACCGCTTCATTCCGGCTTGGGAGAGTTCCCGCCCAGCGGGCGCCGGATGGAGGCCCGGTATTGCAGCGTCATGCGCGTTAAGGACGGCAAGGTCGTCGAGGGCCGAGACTACTACGACTCCGCCAGCATCGCGCGACAACTCGGTTTGATTGCATGAACCAATGGCGGCTAGCCGTAGCGGCCGACGTCGGCTCGAGGCGGCGCCTTTCTGTTCTGCGAAGACCGCGCCTTCCGCTAAGTGCCGGCCTTGAAGCCTACG
>JANOEW010000744.1:0-7426 GCA_031413475.1 Amaricoccus sp. | reverse complement strand
ACGCTCGACCTCGAGGACTTCATCGGGATCAAGTTCACTACCGGACCCGACGGAGACCTCTATCAGCTACCCGACCAGCAGTTCGCCAACCTCTACTGGTTCAGAAAAGACTGGTTCGACAACGAGGAGTACAAGGCCGCCTTCAAGACGAAGTACGGTTACGATCTCGGCGTGCCGGTGAACTGGTCGGCCTACGAGGATATCGCCGAATTTTTCACCAATGACGTGAAGGAGATCGACGGCGTCCGCATCTACGGCCACATGGACTACGGCAAGCGCGCGCCCGACCTCGGCTGGCGCATGACCGACGCCTGGCTGTCGATGGCCGGCGCCGGCACCAAGGGCGAGCCGAACGGCATCCCGATCGACGAATGGGGCATCCGCATGGAGGCGGGTACCTGCAACCCGGTCGGCGCATCGGTCAGCCGCGGCGGCGAGGCGAACGGCCCGGCGTCGGTCTACGCCATCGCCAAGTGGGACGAGTGGCTGCGCAAATACGCCCCCGAGGGCGCGGCGAGCTACGACTTCTACCAATCGCTGCCGGCGCTCAGCCAGGGCAACGTCGCGCAGCAGATCTTTTGGTACACCGCGTTCGTCGCCGACATGGTCAAGCCGCAGTCCGAAGGCAACAACACGGTCGACGCCGACGGCAACCCGCTGTGGCGCATGGCCCCCAGCCCGCACGGCCCCTACTGGCAGGAAGGCCAGAAGGTCGGCTACCAGGACGTCGGCTCGTGGACGATCCTCAGCTCGACCCCGCTCGACCGCGCCAAGGCCGCCTGGCTCTACGCGCAGTTCGTGACCTCGAAGACCGTCGACACCAAGAAGAGCCACGTGGGTCTGACCTTCGCGCGTGACTCGACGATCCGCGGCGAGAGCTTCACCGAGCGTGCGCCCAAGCTCGGCGGCCTCGTCGAGTTCTACCGCTCGCCCGACCGGGTGCGCTGGTCGCCGACCGGCATCAACGTGCCGGACTACCCCAAGCTGGCGCAGATCTGGTGGCAGCAGATCGGCGACGTGAACTCGGGTGCCTTCACGCCGCAGGAGGCCATGGACCGTCTCGCCGAGGAGATGGACATCACCATGGCGCGCATGCAGCAGGCCGACGAGGCGGCGAACGTCTACGGCGGCTGCGGTCCGCGGCTGAACGAGGCGATCGACCCGGCCGAATGGCTCGGCAAGCCCGACGGGCCCAAGGCCAAGCTCGAGAACGAGAAGCCGATGGGCGAAACCATCAGCTACGACGAGATGGTCAAGGTCTGGGCCGAAGCCGGCAACTGACACCGATCACGATCCGGCTGCCGGGATCATCCCCGGCGGCCGGCCCGTCGCCGCAGCCGAAAGACCCGAGACCATGAGCCTGGAACTGAGACGCGTGACCAAGCGCGTCGGCGCCGACATCCATATCCACGAGACGACGCTGGCGCTGGCGCCCGAAGGTTTCAACATTCTGCTCGGCGCGACCAGCGCCGGCAAATCGACGCTGATCAAGCTGATGGCCGGGCTCGAGCAGCCCACGACCGGCGAAGTCTGGTTCCGCGGCAAGAACGTGACCGGCGTGATCCCGCGGCTGCGGAACGTCAGCCTGGTGCATCAGTTCTTCATCAACTACCCCAACATGTCGGTCTTCGAGAACATCGCCTCGCCGCTGCGCGTGGCGGGATTGCCGAAGGCCGAGATCGAACGCCGCGTCGGCGAGGCCGCCGCGATCCTGCGGCTAACCCCGATGCTGGGGCGCAGACCCTCCGAGCTGTCCGGCGGACAGCAGCAGCGCACCGCGCTCGCCCGCGCCATCGTCAAGGACAGCGACCTGGTGCTGCTCGACGAGCCGCTGGCGAACCTCGACTACAAGCTGCGCGAGGAATTGCGCGACCAGCTGCCGGCGCTGTTCGCCGGGCGCGGCGCGGTGGTGGTCTACGCCACCTCCGAGCCCTCCGAGGCGCTGATGCTCGGCGGCCACACCGCGACGATGGCCGCGGGGCGGGTGACGCAGTTCGGCCCGACCGCCGCGTGTTACCGCGCCCCCGGCGACCTCGTCACCGCCGAGGTGTTCTCCGACCCGCCGATCAACGCCGCGCCGGTGGAAAAGCGCGGCGCCGAGATCGTGCTGGCGGGCGCCGTGCGCTGGCCCGCGGCGGGTCCGGCCGCGACGATGCCCGACGGGGCCTATACGCTGGGGCTGCGGCCGCACTTCGTCCGGCCCGAGCGCGGCGGGCCGGCGCAGGTGCCGCTCGAAGGCGTGGTGCAGATCACCGAACTGTCGGGGTCCGAGAGCGTCGCGCATTTCGCCGCCGGCGGGCGCACCTGGGTGGCGCAGTCGAACGGCGCGCATCCCTACCGAGTCGGCGAGACCCGGGCCTTCTACCTCGACGTCGGCTCGGCGCTCTATTTCGACGTCGATGGCCGACGGGTGGCATGATGGCGCGGATCACGCTGCAGAACCTGCGCCACAGCTACCTGGCGAACCCGACGTCCGACGCCGACTACGCGCTGAAGGAGATCGACATCGAGTGGAAGGACGGCGGGGCCTACGCGCTGCTCGGCCCCTCCGGCTGCGGCAAGTCGACGCTGCTCAACATCATCTCGGGGCTGACGATCCCGTCCGAGGGCCGCATCCTGTTCGACGACCGCGACGTGACCCGGCTGGCGCCGACCGAGCGCAACATCGCCCAGGTGTTCCAGTTCCCGGTGATCTACGACACCATGACGGTCTACGACAACCTCGCCTTCCCGCTGCGCAACCGCGGCGTGCCCGAGGCGCAGGTGGACAAGCGCGTGCGCACCGTCGCCGAGATGCTCGAGCTCGACGCCATGCTCGGCCAGCGCGCCGCCGGCCTCAGTCCCGACGGCAAGCAGAAGATCTCCATGGGCCGCGGCCTAGTGCGCGAGGACGTCGCGGTGATCATGTTCGACGAGCCGCTGACGGTGATCGACCCGCACCTGAAATGGGAGCTGCGCTCCAAGCTCAAGGAGCTGCACCAGCGCATCCGCGTGACGATGATCTATGTCACCCACGACCAGACCGAGGCGCTGACCTTCGCCGACCAGGTCGTGGTGATGCAGGACGGCGTCGTGGTGCAGATCGGCTCGCCCGTGGACCTGTTCGAGCGACCGGGACATACGTTCGTGGGGCATTTCATCGGCTCGCCGGGCATGAACGTGCTGCCGGTCGAGTTGCGCGACGGCGCGGCGTTCTTTGCCGGCGCCCATGTGGCGACGGCGAACCGCGGCCCCGGCTCGGGCGCCGCCGAGATCGGCGTGCGTCCCGAGTTCGTCGCGCTGGCCGACGCCGGCCTGCCCGCCGAGGTGCTGCGCATCGCCGATCTCGGCCGCCACCGCGTCGTCGAGGCGCTGACCGGCGGGCGCCGCGTCAACGTCGTCGTGCCCGAGGATCGGCAGGTCGCGCTCGGCCCGGTCCATCTCGCCTTCGATCCGGCGCAGACCCGCATCTACGTCGACGGCTGGCTCGCGGGGGCGGCGGCGTGAAGACCGAGAACCAGCGCGCCTGGTGGTTCATCGTCCCCGTCCTGGCGCTGGTCGCGTTCAACGCGCTGATCCCGCTGATGACGGTGGTCAACTATTCGGTGCAGGAGACGTTCGGCAACAACGTGTTCTTCTGGCACGGGGTGGGCTGGTTCGAGGACGTGCTGCGCAGCCCGCGCTTCCACGCCGCGCTCGGCCGCCAGCTGCTGTTCACCGGCATCATCCTCCTCATCGAGATCCCGCTCGGCGTCGCCATCGCGCTGGCCATGCCGCGCAAGGGGCCCTGGGTCTCGGTCTGCCTGGTGCTGATGGCGCTGCCGCTCTTGATCCCGTGGAACGTGGTCGGCGCGATGTGGAACATCTTCGCGCTGCCCGACATCGGGCTGATGGGCTGGACGCTGAACGCGATCGGTTTCGACTTCAACTACACCCAGCAGCCGCTGTCGGCCTGGTTCACCATGGTGCTGATGGACGTCTGGCACTGGACCTCGCTCGTGGTGCTGCTCGCCTACGCCGGGCTGAGCTCGATCCCCGACGCCTATTACCAGGCGGCCAAGATCGACGGCGCCCGGCCCTGGGCGGTGTTCCGCTACATCCAGTTGCCCAAGATGAAGCGCGTGCTGACCATCGCGGTGCTGCTGCGCTTCATGGATTCGTTCAACATCTACACCGAGATCTCGGTGCTGACCGGCGGCGGCCCCGGCAACTCGACGACGCTCCTGTCGATCGATCTCGTCAAGATCGCGCTCGGCCAGTTCGACCTCGGCCCGGCGGCAGCGATGTCGCTGATCTATTTCGCGATGACCCTGCTGTTCTCCTGGGTCTTCTACACCGTCATGACCAGGGACGAACCGCAATGAGGCAGGCGACATTCAACCTCGCCGGGGATCGACGCAGCCGCGCGGGGCTGAGCGCCCGGACCGGAACCGGCGATCGTCCAGTGGACGATCGACCTGGGCCGTCGCCTGGAGCGCAAGCGGAGGGCGAGGGGCGCCCAGATGTCCCCGAAGCACGCCATCGGGCCGCGGCCGCCCCGGCGGATGCGAGAATCGCGTCCGCCCCCCGCAGGGGCGGCCGCGGCCCGATTTGCCACGGGTCAAATCGGGCGGAGAAATGGGCGCCGACTCCGCGTCGCCCCGACCTACGCAGGACGCGGCCGGCTAGAGCCCGCCAGCACGCCGATCAGACGGAGCCGACATGACCCGCCTGCGCCCGCTCGCCGTGATCGTCTACATCCTGTTCCTGATGCTGCCGATCTACTGGCTGGTGATCATGTCGTTCAAGACCACCAACGAGATCCTCGGCGGCTTCTCGCCCTGGCCGCAGGTCTGGACGCTCGAGAGCTACCGCACCATCCTGACCGATCCGACCTGGTACTGGGGCTACATCAACTCGATCCTCTACGTCTCGATCAACACCGTCATCGTCGTGCTCGCCGCCCTGCCGGCCGCCTACGCCTTCTCGCGCTACCGCTTCCTCGGCGACAAGCACCTGTTCTTCTGGCTGCTGACCAACCGCATGGCCCCCGCCGCGGTCTTCGCCCTGCCGTTCTTCCAGCTCTATTCCGCCGTCGGCCTGTTCGACACCCACATCGCCGTCGCCCTCGCCCACTGCCTGTTCAACATCCCGCTCGCGGTCTGGATCCTCGAGGGCTTCATGTCCGGCGTCCCGAAGGAGCTCGACGAGACCGCCTACGTCGACGGCTACACCTTCCCGCGCTTCTTCTTTCGCATCTTCATCCCCAACATCGCGGCGGGCATCGGGGTGGCCGCGTTCTTCGCCTTCATGTTCTCCTGGGTCGAGCTGTTGCTCGCCAAGACCCTGACCGCCGTCGTGGCCAAGCCCATCGCCGCGGTGATGACCCGCACCGCCTCGACCGCCGGCTACGAGCTCGGCTTGCTGGCCGCCGCCGGGGTGCTCACCATCATCCCCGGCGCCATCGTGATCTGGTTCGTACGCAACTACATCGCCAAGGGCTTCGCCCTGGGACGGGTGTGATGGGTCCCGGCGGCATCTTCGACCTCGGCTGGATGGCCTGGACACCGCCGACGGCGGCGTTCTTCCTATTCGTCTTCGGCGCGATCGCGGCGATGGGCTTCCTCGAATGGCGCAACCCCGGCGGCGCGCCGCGCCGCGGCGCGCTCGGGATCGAGACCACCCGCGGCGACCGGCTGTTCATCTCGCTGCTCGGCTCGGTCTTCATCTTCCTCGGCTGGCTCGGCCTGTTCTCGACGCCGCTCTGGGGCGCGCTCGCCCTCGCCGTCGCCTGGAGCGGGTTCGTGTTCTGGCGGGTCTGAGCCCCGGTTCGGCCGCCGGCCCCGACGCCGGCCCGTGGCGCGCCGCGTTGTCTTTCGCATCCGCCCGACGTATGCAGGCTCGCCCGAGTTCGCCCCTAACCCTTGAGGACCGTCATGCCCGTGTTCGCCAGACTCATCGCCAGACTGATCGCCATCGGCCTCCTCGCCGGACTCGCCGCCTGCAACACCGTCGAAGGCTTCGGCGAGGACGTGCAGGGCGGCGGCGACGCGATCACCGGAGCGGCGGAGGACGTGCAGGACGCGCTCTGATCGCCTGACCGCGCGCCGCCCGGCGCGCCCGGGCCACAGCCGCGGACGCCGCGCGATCCCCTCGCGACCGCACCCGCTCGACGTCAGGATCAGGGCGGGAACGCCATGAGCGAAGCGTTCAAGGGCGTCGTGGCCATGGCCGTCGCCTGCACGGTCTGGGGCCTGTCCGGCATCGTCTTCAAGGCGCTCGCCGCCGTGCCCCCGGCCGAGGTTCTGGCGCACCGCGTGCTCTGGACCGTGGCGTTCTTCGGGATCGTGCTCGCGCTGCGCCGGCGGTTGCCCGAGGTCGCGGCGGCGGCGCGGCGGCGGCGCAACTGGGCGATCCTCGCGACCACCGCGCTGCTGATCGCCGCCAACTGGTTCGGCTTCGTCTTCGCCATCCAGGGCGGCCGGGCGCTCGAAGCCAGCCTCGGCTACTATGTGTTCCCGCTCGTCGCCATCGCCCTCGGCTACCTCGTGCTCGGCGAGCGCTTCTCGCGGCTGCAGGGCCTGGCGATCGTGCTGGCCGCGGTCGCGGTCGCGATCCTGTCGCTCGGGCTCGGCGCCCCGCCCTGGATCGCACTGCTGCTCGGGACCACCTTCGGCGGTTACGGCCTGCTGAAGAACGTGCTCGGCCTCGGGCCGGTGGTCAGCGTGTTCTTCGAGACCGGTCTGCTCGCGCCGCTGGCGCTGGTCTGGCTGATCGGCCTGCACACCGGCCTCTGGACCGACCCGTCCGGCCGGCCGGGGGCGTTTTTCGGCGGCGACCCGCGCACCACGGTGCTGCTGGCGCTGTCGGGGCCGCTGATGACCGGCGGGCCGCTGATCCTGTTCTCCTACGCCGCCCGGCGGATCCGGCTCGCGACGCTGGGACTGGTGCAATATGTCAATCCGACGCTTCAGTTTGCCGTGGCGGTCGCGGTGTTCGCCGAGCCGTTTACCCGCTGGCACGCGGTCGCCTTCCCGATGATCTGGGCTGCGCTCGCGCTCTACTCGGTCGAGAGCTGGCGGCGGGACCGCGCCGCGCGCAGCGGGCCGGCGGTCGCGGGAACCGTCGCGTAGCGGGCGGCCTTGGGCGCGCGGCTCGGGTGCGGCTCCGGTGCGACTCGGGCGAGCCGCATGGACAGCGCGGCCGATTGTCACTAGTTTGTCACCATGGCCTCGCCCCACGGCGTCCCGACCATCGCCGAGCCCCGCGCCGTTCGACTGGCGCGGCGCCGGGCGACCGCGCGCCGGCTCCGACCGTGCCGCTGATGTTCCCCGGGATCGCCCAGGTCGCGCTGGTCGCGGGACTGGCCGCCGCAACGGCCGGCGCCGTCGTCTACGGCGTCCGGCGCCAGGCCGAGCCCGCCGTGACCGCCGCGGCTCCGCCGACCGCGCCCGACCCGGCGGAGGCC
>JANOEW010000743.1:0-3185 GCA_031413475.1 Amaricoccus sp. | reverse complement strand
CGCATGCCGTTGTTCGCCTTCATCATCCCGTCGACGTAGGCCTTGTTCTCGGGCGAGTCGTGCGCGGCCGAGTAGTGGAACGAGGTGATGACGCCCACCGCCGGCGCGCCCATCGTCTCGAGCAGGTCGTCGTCGACGACGTCGCCCGGCCCGATCATCCTGATGCCGGCCTGGCGCAGCCCCCGCTCCTCGAACTGCTTCATCACCGCGAGGCCTTCGCCCGAGGGCACGAAGACGAAGAAGGCGTCGGGCTTCGCGTCCTTGGCGCGCTGGAGGAACGGCGCGTAGTCCGGATTGCGCAACGGCGTACGGACCGACTCGACGATCTCGCCGCCCGCCTCCTTGAAGCGCGCGATGAAGGTCTTCTCGGCGTCGAGGCCGGGACCGTAGTCGGTGACCATCATGAACACGCGCTTGATGCCGTTCTTCCACGCCCAGCCGGCGATCGGGCCGGTGACCTGCGGCAACGTGAAGCCCGTGCGCACGATGAAGTCGGAGCGCTGCGGGATCACCTGCGTGGCGGCGGCCATGACGACCATCGGCGTCTTTGCCTCGGTCGCGACCGGGGCGGCGGCGAAGGCGAGCGGCGTAAGCCCGAATCCGGCGAGGAACGTGACCTTGTCCTGCACGACCATCTCCTGCGCAATCCGCTTGGTCGTCTCCGGCGCGAGGCCGGTGTCGTCCTTGAGGATCAGCTCGATCCTGCGGCCGGCGACCGTGTCGCCGTTGCGCGCCATGTAGAGGCGGCAGGCAGCCGAGATCTGGCGGCCGGTCGAGGCGAACGGGCCGGTCATCGGCAGGATCAGGCCGATCTTCACCGGCTCGCTCTGGGCGATCGCGAAGCGCGGGAGCGCGCCGAGCGCGGTGGCGCCGGCGATGCCCTGGAGCACGCGGCGGCGGTCGGGGCCTAGGCGTCGATTCATGGTCTTCCTCCTCGGTTCATGGACAAACGTCGCGCGGGTGCGTCCCGCGCTTCGACTTCGATCATGGCCGCGCGCCGGTCCAGGCGGACCGTTGCGCGACGCGAAAACCGGCGCGGCGCGGATGCCGGGCGGGGCCTTGCGTCAGGTCGTGGCAGCCGCCCCCTTCCGCGCACCGGCGAGCGGCGCCGCGAGCCAATCCACCAGCACCGCGGTGACCGCGTCCGGTCGCTCCATCGGCGCCATGTGCCCGCAGTCCTCGAACACTTCGAGCCGGCTTCCCGGAACGAGCGCCGCGATCTCGCGATGCTGCGCGAGCGGGCTCCATGCATCCTCGCGCCCGCAGGCCACGAGCGTCGGCACGCGGATCGTCCGCAAGAGGTCGGTGACGTCGGGACGCGCGAGCAGCGCCTCGATCTGCGCCGCGAAACGCTCGGGCGTCTGGCGCGCGACCATCGCGAGGATGTCCTCGACCAGGGCGGCGTCGGCCAGCCGGTCCGGGTGCACCATTGCCTGCATCCACTCGCGGCCCATCTCGCGCATGCCGCGATCGCGCGCGAGTGCGAGCAACGCCATCCGGCGCGTTCGCTCGTCGTCGCCTGCCGTGCCGTCCGGCCGACTGCGGTAGCCGGTGTCCAGCAATGCCAGCCGTGTCACGCGCGCCGGCGCGCGCCGCAGCACCTCAAGGGCGACGCGCCCGCCCATCGAGTGGCCGGCGAGCGCGAAGGTCGGCGGCGCGTCCGCCAGCACGCGCCCGGCCATCGCGGAGAGGCTCGCCTCGTCCGCGTAGTCCGGGACGCGGCAGTTCGCGTGGTCCCGCAACTCTGCCATCGCCGGCGACCACGATGCGCGGTCGCACAGCAGGCCCGGCAGCAGCAGGAGCGCCTGCCGGATCACGCGCGACTTCCGCTCGCATTGACTTCGCGCGCCGTACGGTTTCCGAGGCGCGGGAACACGCGGCGCGCGTTGCCTTCGAAGACCTTGCGACGGTCGGTGTCGGTGAGCGCGTGGAGCTGGTCGACGTAGCGGCGCGTGTCGTCGTAGTGGTGCCCGGTGTCGGGGTCGATGCCGCGGACCGCGCCGACCATCTCGGAGGCGAACAGGATGTTGTCGACCGGCATCACCTTGGCGAGCAGCTCGATGCCCGGGTAGTGGTAGACGCAGGTGTCGAAGAAGACGTTGTTCAGCAGGTGCTCCTTCAGCGGCGGCCGCTTCATGTCCTGCGCGAGGCCCTTGTAGCGCCCCCAGTGGTAGGGTACCGCGCCGCCGCCGTGCGGGATGATGAACTTCAGCGTCGGGAAATCCTTGAACAGGTCCGAGGTCAGGAACTGCATGAACGCGGTCGTGTCCGCGTTGATGTAGTGTGCGCCGGTCGCGTGGAAACAGGGGTTGCAGGATGTGCTGACGTGCACCATCGCCGGGACGTCCAGCTCGACCATCTTCTCGTACAGCGGATACCACCAGCGGTCGGTGAGCGGCGGCGTTGGCGAAACGCAGCATGGGTTGCATATCGCCATCAATGGTTCTCACTTTATCGGCACCCAAAAACAAGCTATCACCCACTTTCGAATGGTCCGTCATATTGCACTAACCCGCTCTCGATCTGTTCATTTACCCAAAACTTCGCCGGACACATATATTACTTATCGGTGGGCAACGCAAGCTGAACTCGCAGATCTCACTCTCGCCCGCGCTGACCTCAAAATCCTTGACATGGTAGTTCCTTTGATTGGAGTAACTCACCGAGGCAACTCCAGTATTCCAATACACAGAGACGGTAATCAGATATGAAACACATCCGCTATCCCCGTCCTCTTAGTCCCGGTGACACAATCGGCATCACTTCTCCATCAGCCGGTATTGGACCAGCATTGGAACCGCGCTACCAGTATTGCCTGCAAGTGCTGCACTCACTTGGCTTCAACTCCCGCGAAGGCACATGCCTGCGTAGTTCACAAATGGTTAGTGCTTCAGCGTGTGAGCGCGCACACGAGCTACAGGCAATGCTCCTGGATGACACTATTGCTGCCATCATCCCACCCTGGGGCGGTGAGTTACTCATCAACATCCTACCGTTACTGGACTTCGAATTTCTGGCAGATGCGCCTGCGAAGTGGATACTAGGCTATTCCGACCTTACTACCTTTATGCTGCCCTATACATTAATCACAGGTATTGCCACCGCACATGGTAGCAACCTTCTTGAGACGCCAATCCGATCATGCACTGAGCATCTACATAGGAGCCAACTACTGGCATATACGC
>JANOEW010000742.1:0-3683 GCA_031413475.1 Amaricoccus sp. | reverse complement strand
ATGCACAACCGGGTGCGGATGCTGGTCGCGAGCTACCTCACCAAGCATCTGATGACACACTGGAAAATTGGCGCGGACTGGTTCGCCGGCTGTCTGATCGACTGGGACCCCGCCTCGAACGCCATGGGCTGGCAATGGGCGGCGGGCTCCGGGCCGGACGCGGCGCCGTATTTCCGCATCTTCAATCCCGCGAGCCAGGCGGACAAGTTCGACCCCGAGGCCAGCTATCGCCGCCGCTTCGTGGCCGGATTCGACGGGTCCGCCGAAGCCGACGCCCGCGCCTACTTCGATGCGGTCCCGAAGTCGTGGGGCCAGAATATTTCCGACCCCTACCCGAAGCCGCTGGTCGAGCTAAAAAAAGGCCGAGAGGCGGCGTTGGCGGCGTACAAGAATCACACGGCCGGGCTCAAGGCCGAGACCTGACAGGGGCTGAGCGAACTTCATGCGGATTGCGGTGATTGGCTCCGGCGTTGCCGGAATGGGGGCGGCGTTTGCCCTGTCGGAGGACCACGATGTCCGGCTGTTCGAAAAGGCGCCCCGGTTCGGCGGCCATTCGCACACCGTCGAGGTGGACCTCGGCGGGACGACCGTGCCGGTGGACACCGGCTTCATCGTCTACAACGAGCGCAACTACCCGAATCTCTGCGGCCTGTTCGACCACCTCGGGGTCCCGACGCGCCTCTCGGACATGTCCTTCGGCTATTCGTTGAAGGACGGCGCGATGGAATGGTCGGGCGACGGGCTCGACACGGTGTTCGCGCAGCGGCTGAACCTGGTCCGTCCCGGCTTCGTGCGCGGTGTGCTCGAGATCCCGCGCTTCAACCGCCGGGCGCGCGCGAGCCTCGCCGAAGGCTCGGCGCTCGGCATCGGCCTCGGCGACTGGCTGGTCCGCGAGCGCTTCTCGCGCTGGCTGCGCGACTGCTACGTGCTGCCGATGGGGGGTGCAATCTGGTCCACGCCCATCGAGCGGATGATGGACTTCCCCGCCGAGAGCTTCCTAAGCTTCTTCGCCAACCACGACCTGCTGTCGGCGCTCGCCGAACGCCAGCACTGGCGCACCGTCGAGGGCGGCAGCCGCGAGTATGTGCGCCGCCTCCTTGCGCGGCTCGGCCCACGGGCGCGCGCAGGCGCCGAGGTCGCAGCCATCACCCGCCCCGGCGGGCAGCCGCATCTGCGCTTCGCCGACGGCTCCGAGGCGGTGTTCGATCAGGTCGTGCTCGCCTGCCACGGGCCGCAGGCGCGGGCGATGCTCGCCGACGCCGACCCGCAGGAACGCGCCGTGCTGGGGACCTTCCGCACCGCGCCGAACCGGGCGATCCTGCACTCGGACCCGAGCCTGATGCCGCGCCGGCGCAAGGTCTGGTCCAGCTGGAACTTCCTCTCCGGCGGCCCCGAGGTAGACCGGACCCGGCCGGCGCCGGTGACCTACTGGATGAACCGGCTCCAGGGCCTCGCCTCGCCCGCGCCGCTCTTCGTCAGCCTCAACCCGGGCCGCGAGCCCGACCCCGCGCTGGTGCACGCGAGCTTCGACTACGCCCACCCGGTGCTCGACGCCGCAGCCTTCGCCGGCCAGCGCGCGATCGGGGCGATCCAGGGCCGCGGCGGCGTCTGGTACGCCGGGGCCTGGCTCGGCTACGGCTTCCACGAGGACGGGCTGCGCTCCGGCCTCGCCGCGGCGGCGGCGCTCGGCGCCCGCCCTGCCTGGGCGCGCGACCTGCCGCCCCCGGCGCTTGGCGCCGCCGCCGAGGCGGCGGAATAGTGACCGCCGCCGCCCGCCCCGCCGCGCGCATCTACGTCGGTCATGTCATGCACATGCGCCTGATCCCGCGCCGGCACCGCTTCCGCTACCGCGTCTTCGCGCTGCTGCTCGACATCGACCGGCTCGACGAGACCCTCGGACGCTCGCGGGTTATCCGGCGCAACCGCTTCGGGGCGCTGGCGTTCATGGACCGCGACCACGGTCCGCGCGACGGCGGCCCGCTGCGGCCCTGGGTCGACGCCCAGATCGCCGACGCCGGCCTGCCGCGGCCGGCCCGGGTCGAACTGCTGTCGTTCCCGCGGATGTGGGGCTATGTGTTCAACCCGCTCTCGGTCTATTATTGTCTGGATGGGGAGGGCCGGCTCGGGGCGGTGGTCTACGAAGTGAAGAACACCTTCGGCGATCAGATCGCCTACGTGCGGCCCGCGGGCGCGGCGCAGGGCGGGGCTTTCCGCCACGACCAGATCAAGGCGATGCACGTGTCGCCGTTCATCGCCATGGACCAGACCTACCGCTTCGACGTGACGCTGCCCGACGAGCGGCTCGCGCTGCGGATCCGCCAGGCCGGACCCGAGGGCGAGACCCTGATCGCGACCCAGACCGGCGCCGCCAGGGACTTCACCGACCCGAACCTGATCCGCGCGACGCTCGCGCATCCGCTGATGACCTTCAAGGTGATCGCCGCGATCCACTGGCAGGCGCTGCGGCTCTGGCTGAAGCGCGTGCCGCTCGCCGCGCCCCGAACCCGCCGCCGCAGCGGAGGCGCGGCCATGAGCGCGTCGTCGGCGGTCCATGCCCGGATCATGACCAGCCTCGACGGCCAGCAGGACCTGCCACGCTGGTTCTCGGCTTCCTTCGCGCTGCTGCAGGGAATGCGCGCCGGCAGCATCGAAATCGGACTTCCCGACGGTCGGGACTTCCGCGTCGCCGGCCCCGAAGCGGGCTTGGCCGCGCGCATCGACGTCCGCCATCCCGGCCTCTTCGCGCGCGTGGCGCGGGAGGGCGAACTGGGCTTCTGCGAGGCCTACCTCGACGGCTGGTGGGACACGCCCGATCTGCAGACATTTCTCGACGTGATCCTGACCAGCGAGGCATGGGTCGATCGCTCGCACCCCGGGGCCGGGATCATGCGAATCTGGCAGAGCTTCAACCACTGGCTCAACCGCAACACCAAGCGGCAGGCGGCCCGCAACATCGCGGCCCACTACGACCTCGGCAACGCCTTCTATTCGCGCTGGCTCGACGAGACGATGACCTATTCCTCGGCGCTGTTCGAAAATACCGCCGAGAGCCTGACCGCGGCGCAGACCCGCAAATACGCCAGCGTCTGCGACCGCATCGGCGCCGGTCCCGACCGCCGTCTGCTCGAGATCGGCTGCGGCTGGGGCGGTTTCGCGGAATATGCGGCGCGGGAGCGCGGCGCGCATGTCACTGGCTTGACCATCAGTCGCGAACAACACGACTTCGCCCGCGCGCGGATCCAGGCGGCCGGTTTGGGCGACCGCGTCGAAATCGTGATGCGCGACTACCGCGACGAGCGCGGGGCCTACGACGGCGTCGCATCGATCGAGATGTTCGAAGCGGTGGGTGAAAAGTACTGGCCGGCCTATTTCGACACCGTGCGCGATCGGCTGAAACCCGGGGCCCGGGCCACGATCCAGGTCATCACCGTGCCCGACAACATGTACCCGACCTATCGCAGGACGGTGGACTTCATTCAGAAATACATTTTTCCCGGCGGAATGCTGCCGAGCCCCGGCGTGCTGCGCGCCGAGATCGAGCGGGCGGGGCTCACGCCCCTCGGCTCGATCACCTTCGGCGACAGCTACTCCGAGACGCTGCGCCGCTGGCACACCGCCTTCAACGAGGCCTGGGCCGAGATCCAGCCGCTCGGCTTCGACGAACGCTTCCGCCTCATGTGGAC
>JANOEW010000741.1:0-7355 GCA_031413475.1 Amaricoccus sp. | reverse complement strand
CCGCCTGGCTGGTTTCGCCCTGGGTCGACCTCGCGATGACCGGGGGCACGATCACGAGCAAGGCCGCGGACGATCCCTTGATCCATGCGGCCTACCTGCACGAACTCGCAGCGGCCTACCTCGCCGGACACGACCCGCGCGACCCGCTCGCCTCGCCGCTCTACGCCGACCTCGCGGGCCTCCCGCCGGCCTTGATCCAGGTCGGCTCCGCCGAGACCTTGCTCGACGACGCCGTGCGTCTTGCCGGCGCCCTCGGCGCCGCGAACGTGGCCGTCCGCCTCGAAGTCTGGCCGCGGATGATCCACGCCTTTCCGCTCTGGGCCGCGCGGCTCGCCGACGGCCGCGATGCGCTGGCGAGCGCCGGCGCCTTCCTGCGCGCCCATCTCCGACCCACCCCGAACGAAGCGGTCGCAGAGCGCATCGAACCCGTGGCAGGCTGATAAATGACGAGTCTAGCTCTGAACGCCCTCGGGCCGCCCGTTCAGTCGAGCCGAAAGCGGCCCTCGCTAAGTCCCACCGCCCGTCCGGTCAGCGCCGAGCGCTGGGCCGCGAGTCCGATCCGCACCGCCCGCAATCCGTCCGCCAGCCCCACCTCGACCGGTCCGGCGCCCCGGATCGCCGCCGCAAACCGCTGGTGCTGGTAGAAGGTCGAGCCGTTGTGATCCCCCGCCGCCAGCAGCGCCGGATCGACCGGCACGTCCAGGACGATCGGCCCCCTGGGGTCGCGCGGGCTGAAGACCACCTGCGCCACCGGCGGCGCCTCGAGCGCTTCCGGCCAGAACCGCGATGGCCCCGGAACTAGCGCCTCGATCCGCGCCTTGGGTCCGGTCGCCGCGATCTCTTCCTGAAAGCGCGCCCCTTCCGCGAACATGCAGAGATCCAGCATCGCCCGCGCGCCCCGTTCGAAATCGAGCACCACGTAGGCGTTGTCGATCACGTCCGGAGCGGCCCCGTCGTAGGCTTCGGATTTGTGGTTCACGTCCTGCGCCGCCGAGGCGAACACCCGCACCGGCCGGTCGTTCAGGATCAGGCACATCAGATCGAAGAAATGGCAGCATTTCTCCACCAGCGTGCCGCCCGTCAGCCGATCGAACCGGTTCCAGGCCCCGACCTTGTGCAGGAAGGGATAGCGGTGCTCGCGGATCGCCAGCATCCGAACCCCGCCGGTCCGCGCCTCCGCCTCGGCGATCAGCCGCGCCACCGGGGGCATGTAGCGGTACTCCATCGCCACCCAGAGCGGGGCCGGATACTTGGCCCCGACCGCCTCGAGCCGCCGGGCTTCCGCGAGCGATGTGCAGACCGGCTTCTCCACCATGAGCGGCAACGGCCGCCGCCGGGCGATCTCGGCGATCTGATCGGCATGGACATGATTGGGACTGGCGATCACCAGCGCGTCGATCGGCGCGGCCAGCAGTTCCGCCAGCGTCCCGACCGCCGCCGCACCCGGGCTCAGCGCCAGCGCCGCCGCCCGCATCCCGGCGTCGGGCTCCAGGATCGCCGTCACCGCCGCTCCTGGAAGCAGCGCGAGATTCCGGACGTGCTCCTGGCCCATCATCCCGCAGCCGAGCAGTCCGTAGCGCAGGATCGGCGTCATCGCGCGTCCTCGGTCCAGCGGGCGACATAGGCTGCGATGGAAGGGTCGAACCAGCTGCGGCTGATCTCCTCGATCCGCCGCTCGCGGCTCTCGGCCCGTCGCGACACCAGCCCGCAGACGGCGCCCGGGCCGAGCGGAAAGCTGGGCGGCGCCCAATCCGGGCAGCGTCCCGCCCCGACCCTGTCCTCGACCCGGGCGATCCACAGTCCGAACCGGGCGGCGTAGTGACGGTAGAGGGTCTCGGGCAAATCCGCCGGCCCAAGTTCGGCGGCATGGCGCACGTCGAGCCAGATCTCCTCGAGCGCCGCAACGAAGCCGTTCAGCGTCCGCAGGCGCCTGATTCGCCAGCTGCCGGTCCAGGGCGCATCGTCGGGCGGATTAACTCGCGAAACCTCCAGAATACGCGCCCCCGGCAGTCCTCCCCCGGCGACGAGCTCCAGATGCAGGAACCCGTAGATGCCCACCGGCCCGGCGCTGCGCCGCACATAGTTCCCCGACCCCTGCCGCCGCACCAGAAGGCCACGCGCCGCAAGCTCGGCCAGCGCCTTGCGCAGCGTCCCGACCGAAACGCCGCACTCGCGCGCCAGCTCGATTTCCGGCGGCAGCCGCGCGCCGTCGGGACGCAGTCCGGCCGCGATCTCGCGGGTCAGCCGCTCGCTGATCTCGAGGAAGCGCGGGAGCGACATGAGAATTAATACACTATTGCTTCAGTAGCGGATCATTGCTATGGGTGGTCGCCGAAAGCAAGAGCGTTTCCGCCGGGAGAGCCGAGTGAGCATCGTGCCGATCCGCTCGGAGGGTCTGGACGCGGCCGAGGTCGCCTGGTTCGCGCCGCTCTGCTCGGACGATTTCCGCCATCTCGGCGTGCCGGAGGGCGATCTGCGCTCGTCGTGGGAGAACACTCGCCGCATCGCCGTTCGCGCCGACGAACTCGGTTATCGCAACATCCTCTGCCCATCGTCCTATCAGGTCGGGCAGGACACCCTGAGCTTCGTCGCCGCCGCCGGACCGATGACCGAGCGGATCAATTTTCTCGCGGCCATCCGCTGCGGCGAACTGCATCCGGCGATGCTGGCGCGGACCGTCGCCACGCTCGACCACCTGCTCGAGGGCCGGCTGACGCTCAACGTGATTTCGTCGGATTTCCCCGGCGAGAAGGCCGACAGCGCCTTTCGCTATCGCCGCAGCCACGAGGTCGTCGAAATCCTGCGTCAGGCCTGGACGCGCGACCGGATCGACTTCGAGGGCGAGATCTACCAGCTCAGGGGTCTCTCGACCGATCCGGTGCGACCCTACCAGCAGAACGGCGGACCGCTGCTGTATTTCGGCGGCTACTCGCCCGAGGCGCTCGAACTCTGCGGCGCGCAGTGCGACGTCTACCTCATGTGGCCGGAAACCAGGGAGATGCTCGCGCAGCGGATGCGCGACGTTCACGCCCGCGCCGAGGCGCACGGTCGAACGCTCGACTACGGGCTGCGCGTGCACATGATCGTGCGCGACACCGAGATCGAGGCGCGCGAGTACGCCGACGAGCTCGTCAGCCGGCTCGACGACGAGATCGGCCGGGCGATCCGCGAGCGTGCGCTCGACTCGACCTCGCTCGGCGTGGCGCGCCAGGCCGAGGCCCGGGCGGCGTCGGACGAACAGGGCTTTGTCGAGCCGCACCTGTGGACCGGTGTGGGACGGGCGCGGTCGGGCTGTGGCGCGGCCCTGGTCGGTTCGGTCGATCAGGTGCTGAGCGAGATCAAGAGCTACCAGAAGATGGGCGTCCGCGCGTTCATCTTCTCGGGGTATCCGCACCTTCAGGAATGCGAGATCTTCGGCGCCAAGGTTCTGCCCCACCTGCGAACCTGCTCGCTGCCCGAGGTCCGGGACCGCATCCCCGCCGCGGTCCCGGCGACGCCGCTCGGCGTCGGGGTCCGCCGGTAGATGAGAGGCAGGGCGCACCTCGGGGGGTTGAGATCGGCCCACCGAACCGAGGCGTCTCGCGAATGCTCTGGACCGAGACGTGCGAATCTCCGACTGTCGGGCATCGCGACGAACCAAGGAACCGGGTGCACGGCCTCGACGGCAGCCGGAACGCGCGAGGTGCGCGGCAAGCGACAACCAACGATCCGGAAGACCGGACGACGCACGACAATTTTGGGAGGATGACATGACTTTAGGGAAGCTTCTTGGCGGCGCGGCGCTCGCGCTCGTCTTCGCTGGTGCCGCCTCGGCGCAGGAGCTGCGCTTCGCCTGCTACCAGGACGGCGTCGAATGCGACGTCTGGGCCGAGCAGTTCAAGGCCTTCGAGGCCGAAAATCCCGGCGTGACCGTCGCCATCGACGTCGTGCCCTACCAGTCGATCCTCGAGGGCCTGCCGGTGCAACTCGCCGTCGGCGAAGGCCCCGACGTGGGCCGCGTCACCGACTTCGGCGGCCTGGCCCAGTTCATGCTCGACGTGCGCCCCTACGTCGCCGACGCAGCGGTGATCGAGGAGCGCTACGGCCGCAGCCTCGCCTGGGCCCGCGTCGGCGACAATGCGCCCGACGGCATCTACAACATCGTCGACCAGCTGACCGCCACCGGCGGCTTCGCCAACAAGACCCTGTTCGACCAGGCCGGCGTCGCGATGCCCGCCCCGGGCGCCTCGTGGGAGGACTGGGCCGCCGCCGCGACCGCGGTGCGCGACGCCACCGGCGTCGACTTCGCCATGGCGCTCGACCGCACCGGCCACCGCTTCGCGGCGCCCGCCATCAGCTACGGCGCCGCCTACTTCGGCGCCGACGGCGAGCCGATCCTGGTCGACGACGGCTTCCGCGCCTTCGCCGAGCAGTTCGTCGCCTGGAACGAGGACGGCACGATGGCCAAGGACGTCTGGGCCGGCGCCGGCGGCGGAACCTACGCCGACGCCGCGGCCGAGTTCATCAACGGCAACCTCGTGTTCTACTACTCCGGCTCCTGGCAGATCGGCCGCTTCGGCCGCGACGTCGGCGACGCCTTCGACTGGGTCGCCACCGGCGGCGTCTGCGGCCCGGCCGCCTGCACCGGCATGCCCGGCGGCGCCGGCATCGTCGGCTTCAAGCGCACCGAGCACCCCGAGGCGGTGGGCAAGCTCCTCGACTTCGTCGCCCGCGACGAGGTCCAGCTGGCCGTGCTCGCCCAGACCAAGAACATCGCCGCGAACGCCAAGCTCCAGGCCGAAGGCGTCACCTACACCGACGCGCCCGCGCCGGTGACCGCGGCGCTCGCGACCTTCGCCGCCAGCGTGCCGGACTTCAGCCCCACCGCCTACGCGCTGCAGGGCTACCGCAACAACCGCGCGATCTTCACCGCGACGCCCGCCCGGATCACCCAGGCGATCGTCGGCGAGCTGACCATGGACGAGGCGCTGGAACGCCTCGACGCGGACGTCGCCGAAGCCGTCGCGGCCTCGCAGTAGGACCAGCGCGGGCGGCCCGTCCGGGCCGCCCGCCACCCGCCATGCAGCCCCTCGCCCGCCTCGGCGGCTGGCTCTACGCCGCCGCGTTCGACCTGATGGAGCGCCCGATGCTGGCGGTCCAGCGGCTGGTCGGCGTGCAAAACGTCGCCTGGGCGTTCCTCCTCCCGAACCTGCTGATCTTCGGCCTCTTCACCTTCATCCCGATCGCCCTCAACTTCATGTACGCCACCACCGGCGGCGACCAGCTCCTCCTCTGGGAGCGCCCCGGCGTCGGCGCCGAGAACTTCGCCTCGCTGCTCGACTGCGAGAGTTACCTCGACCCCAACTCCTGCCAACGCGACCTGTTCTGGCGCGCGGTGCACAACACCGGCTGGTTCGTGGTTCTGCAGGTCGTGTTCATGGTCCTGTTCGCGCTGATCACGGCGCTGATCCTCAACAAGGATCTGCCCCTGCGCGGCTTTTTCCGCGGCGTGTTCTTCTACCCCGTGCTGCTCTCGCCCGTGGTCGTCGCGCTGATCTGGAAATGGATCCTCCAGCGTAACGGCGTCCTGAACGCAGGCCTCGAGTCCGCCGGCGCCTCGCCGATCAACTGGCTGATCGAGGCGAACTGGGCGTTCTTCTGGGTCGTGTTCATCTCGATCTGGGCGCACATGGGCTTCTACGTCCTGATCCTGCTCGCGGGCCTCCAGGCGATCCCCGCCGACGTCTACGAGGCCGCCGAGATGGACGGCGGCTCGAAATGGCGCGTGTTCTCCCGCATCACCTTGCCGCTGCTGATGCCCACCATGGTCGTCGTGCTCGTCCTGTCGCTGATCCGCGCCGTCCAGGCCTTCGACGAGATCTACGTGCTCACCGGCGGCGGCCCCGGCTCGGCTACGACGCTCTTGCTGCAATATATCTACGACACCGGCTTCGCCGAGCGCCCGCGCCTCTTCGGTCTCGCCGCCGCAGCGTCGATCCTGATGGCGGCCGTGCTCTTCGCGCTGACGCTCCTGCAGCTCCGCGCCACCCGCGGCCAGGCGGAGGGCCGCTGATGTTGGGCTTTCTCACCCGCACCCGCGGCCGCCGCCGGGCGGACCTGACCGACTGGCTCGCCTGGGCCTTCCTCGTCCTCGGCGTGCTCCTGATGCTCGGCCCCGTGGTCTGGATCGTCCTGTCGTCCTTCAAGACTGAAGCCGCGCTCCAGGAATACCCGCCCACGCTGCTGCCGCTCGCCACCCAGACCGTCACGGTCGAGGGTTACGCCGACCCGCTGCCCCTCTACCGCGTCACCGAGGGCGAGCACGCCGGCCGCACCCTCGCCCAGGTCCGCCGCGTCGGCCTCGTCGCCCAGATGATCGACCCCGCCGACCCCGCCACCCGCCTCGACGTCAACATCGCCGCCCGCGCGCCGGTCCGCCAGGTGGACGTGGCGACCGAAAACTACACCGCGCTGTTCTCGCGGTTCAACTTCCTGCTCTACTTCTGGAATTCGACCTTCATCACGGTCGTCGCCACCATCCTGACCGTGCTCTTCAACTCCATGGCCGCCTTTGCGCTGTCAAAGTACAAGTTCCGCGGCCGCACCGTCGTGTTCCTGCTGATCATCGCCACGCTGATGATCCCGCCCACGATCAACCTCGTGCCGATCTTTCTCGTCGTCAGCCAGCTCGGCCTCGTCAATTCGCCCTGGGGCGTGATCTGGCCGGCCATCGCCACCCCCACCGGCGTGTTCCTGCTGCGCCAGTACATGCTGACCATCCCCGACGACCTGCTCGACGCCGCGCGCATGGACCACGCCTCGGAATGGCGCGTCTACTGGCGCATCGTCATGCCCTTGTCCGCGCCCGCCCTCGCCGTCCTCGTGATCTTCTCGGTGATGTGGCGCTGGAACGAGTTCCTGTGGCCGCTGATCGTGCTGAACCAGGCCGAGGAGTTCACCCTCCAGCTCGCGCTCAACTCGTTCCAGGGCGAGTTGCAGACCTCGTGGTCGAACCTGCTGGCGATGACCGTGCTGACGCTGCTGCCGATCACCATCGTGTTCGCAATCCTGCAGAAATACATCACCCAGGGCATCGCCCAGGCCGGAGTGAAATAGATGGCGCGCCTCGAACTCCGCTCGCTCGTCAAGGACTACGCCGACCTGCGCACCATCCACGGCGTCGACCTCGAGATCGAGGACGGCACGTTCTGCGTCTTCGTCGGCCCCTCGGGCTGCGGCAAGTCCACGCTGCTGCGGATGATCGCGGGCCTCGAGGAGATCACCGGCGGCGACCTGATGATCGACGGCGCCCGGGTCAACGACCAGCGCGCCTCCGAGCGCGGCCTTGCCATGGTGTTCCAGACCTACGCGCTCTA
>JANOEW010000740.1:0-1898 GCA_031413475.1 Amaricoccus sp. | reverse complement strand
AAAATAACATGTTTCTCCTTTGCCGAGCCACACATGTTGCAGGCATCAATTGGATTGAAAGTGTATTTTAAAGGGCTGTCCATTTCTTAAATTCGACGTCCCCGTCGACCGCGCCCCGGAGCCCATCACCGCCAAGGGCCCGTCCCTGCACCGCCCCGGCGAGGCGGGCCTGCGCTGATGCCCGGGCAGCGCCTCCTCATCCTCGGCGCTGGCGCGATGGCCGCCAGCCACGCCGAGCGTTTCGTCGCCATCCCCGGCTGCGCCGTCGTCGCCGCTGTCGACGTCAACGCCGATCGGGCGCGCGCCTTCGCCACGGCGCACGCGATCCCGTTCGCCTTCGACGACCTCGCCGCGGCGATCGCCTGGGACGGGTTCGACGCCGCGATCAACGTCACCCCCGACGGGGCGCACTGCGCGACGTCGCTGGCGCTGATCGCCGCCGGCAAGCACGTGCTCTGCGAAAAGCCGCTCGCGGTCAGTTACCCGGACGCCGACACGATGGCGACGGCGGCCGATGCGGCCGGGCTGATCAACATGGTCAACTTCACCTACCGCAACGCGGCGGCGCTGCAGACCGCGCGCCGCATGATCGAGGCCGGCGAGATCGGCGCGGTGCGGCACGTGCAGGCGAGCTACCTGCAGAGCTGGCTGACCGCCCGCCACTGGGGCGACTGGCGCACCGACGAAACCTGGCTCTGGCGGTTGTCCTCGGCGCACGGCTCGAAGGGCGTGATGGGCGACATTGGCGTGCATATCCTCGATTTCGCCACCTTCGCGGTCAACGAGGACATCGTCGAGCTGTCGGCCCGGATGAAGACCTTCGACAAGGCCGAGGGCGGCGTGATCGGTTCCTACAAGCTCGACGTCAACGACAGCGTGACGATGACGGTGGAGTTTTCCGGCGGCGCGCTCGGCGTGATCCACGCGAGCCGGATGGCGACCGGCCGGAGCAACGACCTCGAACTGGTCATCCACGGCGAGACCGGCGCGCTGCGGGTCTGGTCGGACTCGACGGCCTCGCGGCTCGAGGCCTGCCTCGGCTCCGACATCGAGACCCAGGCCTGGGCGGTCGTGGATTGCCCGCCGGTCCCGCGCATCGCCGAACGTTTCGTGCTGGCGCTGCTCACCGGCGTGAACGGCGAGCCGGA
This sequence comes from Amaricoccus sp., assembly GCA_031413475.1. Lineage (GTDB taxonomy): Bacteria > Pseudomonadota > Alphaproteobacteria > Rhodobacterales > Rhodobacteraceae > Amaricoccus. The sequence continues at coordinate 750 of JANOEW010000740.1, read as the reverse complement.
CTTTCGCCGCGGCGCGCGGATGCAGCGCCTGATCGACCTCGCCTTCGTCGCCGACGCCGAGCAACGCCGGCTCACCGCAACCTGATCGACGCCAGGCCCCCGGCGGCAAACGATGCGCGCGGACTCAACCCGCGCGAGCCGCCCGTTCAGCGGTCCTGCGAGAAGATCAACGCGGCGTAGGGGCCGACGGCGACCTCCGCCGACCAGGCCATGCCGTCGCATTCGGCCGCTTCGGCCTCGACGTCGCCGCTGGCGAGGCCGGTGAAATCCTCGCTGTAGCCGGTCCAGTCGGTGTTGAGCCGCAGCCGCCACGGGCCCGGTCGCGGGAAGCCGATCCGGTAGACCGCACGCGCGGCATGGCTGAAGTTCGTGACCACCACCACGTCGTCGCCGGGGCCGCCGGCGTCCCAGCGGTGAAAGGCGACCAGCTTGCGCTCATCGTCGACGCGGTGGACCGCGATCCCGCGGCCCGCGAGGCCGGCGGTGACACCCTGCTTGTCCAGGCGCAACGCGATCAGGTCACGGTAGAGCCGCACGATGCCGCGAAACTCGACGCTCTGGTCCCAGTCGAGCGGCACGGTGTCCTGGAACCACTCGCCCTGCAGGAACTCCTGGCCCTGGAACAGCATCGGGATGCCCGGCGCGGTGAACATCAGCGCCGCGCCCAGAGTTGCTGCAGGCCTTCGAAGACGTCCTGGTCTACGCGGATGGTAGGCATGAAACATTGTAACATTGTTCACTTTACTTTAA
>JANOEW010000739.1:0-1871 GCA_031413475.1 Amaricoccus sp. | reverse complement strand
AGCGGCGCGTCCCAGGGCGGCAGGCCGATGCGGCTCTGCGTCTTCTCGTACTGGAAGGCGCGCGACATGCCGGTCCCCCACCGGATGCCGCCGTAGGCGCTCGTCATGTTCGACACCGAGGCGCCCGCCTGCACGGCCGCGAACATGTTCGTGCGGGTGATGAGGTGCGTAATCTGGTAGCCGCCCCACGAGTGGCCCTGGATGCCGATCCGCTTCGGGTCGATGTAGCCCTGCGCGACGACGGTATTGACGGCCGGGATGACGCACTTCTCGGCGCCCTCGCCGGGGTAGCCCGTTTCGTACACGATATCTGGCATCAACACGACATATCCGTTGCTGACGTAGCGCGTGATGTTGATGCTGTGGCCGGGACTCGGCGCGCGGTAGCTGTGCAATCCTTCGCTCAGCTCCTCGTAGATGTAGACCATCAGCGGGTACTTCTTCGCGGGATCGAAGTTGTCGGGCTTGGCGAGGATCGCGCGCAAGGTCTTCCCGTCGGCGTTGATGTACTGCATCAGCTCGGCCTTGCCCCAGACGTACTCGCTCTGCTGGGGATTGGCGTTCGAGACCTTCCGCATGTCGCGGAAGCTCGTGTCGCTCACCCAGAGATCGGGGAACTCCTCGAACCGCGACTGTGTGAACACCACCCGGTCGGCGCTGCGAGCCTTGATCACCGGCCCGAAGGACTTGTCCACCATCACCATCTTTTCGGGTGCGGTGTTGGCGGCGTAGGCGACGCGATAGAAGCCGCTGCCTTCGGTTTTGTCGTCGTTGGCGGAGAGCAGAATCGGCTTGTCGGTCGGGATCGCGCGCTCTTCGGGGTCGAGCGAGCGGTAGCGGTACACGGTCTGATTCTTCCGCCCGTCGCCGACGGTCAACATCCGTGGGCTGGTGCCGTCCGGCTTGATTTCCCAGATGTCGTACTTGTCGTAGAGGAGAACCGATGCGTCCTTGGTGGTCCAGCCGGCAGACCCATAAGCCGGCGCCAGGCTGGGCGAATCGTGGTCCTCGCGCCAGAAGTTGAGACCGAGTTTTGACGTCAGGTTGACCTTGGTGCCATCGGAGATCCGGTAGGTGAACCAGTCGGCCTCGTTCTCATCGAAGTACAAGAGGTAGCGGCCGCCCGGCGACATCGCCGGCGTGCCGCGCCAGTGCTGCAGAATCGGCTGGCGCTGGCCAGTCTTCAAATCGACCAGCGCGACGTCGTTGTAGGTGGTATCCCAGGACATCTCGCGGCGATATGGGAGCTCTGACGTGCCGATGGCGCGCGCCGGATCCTCGCCCTGCGCCACGGTCGGTAAATCCGGCGTCGCGAGCTGGACGAACCGCTTGTCGGAGAGGTGCACGACGGCGCGATAGTTGCGGTTGCGCTCCTGTTGCGCTCGTACGCGCTGCATCGGCTGGAGGAGCGGATCCTGCCAGTGCCAGACATCGACGCCGCGCGGCGCCGGCGCCCCGTCGGCCGCGGGCGGCGCGGGGGGAGGCGCGGTGCCGACATAGAGCCGCTGGCCATCCTGCGAGAACCGCGGCGCGGCCTGATCGCTCACGACCATCCCGGCGGGCACGCCCCTCGTCGTCGCCGACACCAGCTCGGACGCCGCGGCCTCGCCGGCTTTCCAGTAGTAGACACGGTACGGTGAGACGTCCTTGTCGTACGCGGCCTGGTCGCTGAGCGATCACGCTGGCTTGCACCGACGGATAGCGCTCGCGCATCGCCAGCAACAGCGGCATCGTCGCCAAGTCGAACAAGGACGGCGGCATGCCGAAATGCAGTCGTCCCTGCACCAGATCGGACAGGGCGCAGACCTCGTCGCGCACGTTGGCGAAGTGTTGCAGCAGCGACGAGGCTCGGGTGCGCAAGGCCTCACCGG
>JANOEW010000738.1:0-2663 GCA_031413475.1 Amaricoccus sp. | reverse complement strand
GTCGCGGGCCGAAGCCGACGCCATCGCCGAGAAACAGCTTTCCCACGTCGGGCTTTCGGACAAGCTCGGGGTCTATCCGTCGCGGCTCTCCGGCGGCCAGCAGCAGCGCATGGCGATCGCCCGGGCGCTGGCGATGTCGCCCGGCTACATGCTGTTCGACGAGGTCACCTCGGCGCTCGACCCCCAGCTCGTCGGCGAGGTGCTCGACACGCTGGGCCTGCTCGCGCGCGAGGGCATGACGATGATCTGCGTCACCCACGAGATGCGCTTCGCCCGCGAGGTGTCCGACCGCGTGGCGTTCTTCAAGGAGGGGCTGATCCACGAGATCGGCCCGCCCGCGCAGATCTTCGACGCCCCCGAACGCCCGGAGACCGCCGCCTTCCTCAGCACGACCCGCTGAAGCCGGCCCGATGGACGCACCACCGCATGAGGATCCGCCGATGAAGGTCAACCGATGAAGATCACTGGCCTGCGCGCCTACCAGGTGGACCTCCCGCTGAAGGAGGGCCGCTACAGCTGGTCGAACGGCAACTTCGTCGAGGTCTTCGACTCGACAGTGGTCGAGGTCCTGACCGACGCCGGGATCACCGGCTGGGGCGAGTGTTGCCCGCTCGGCTCGGCCTACCTGCCGGCCTATGCGCTGGGCGTGCGCTCGGGCCTCGCCGAAATCGCACCCAAGGTGCTCGGGCTCGACCCGCGCGACCTCGGCGTCCTGAACCGGCACATGGACGCGGTGCTGCGCGGGCATCCTTACGTCAAGGCCGCCATCGACGTCGCCTGCTGGGACATCCTCGGCAAGGCGACCGGCCTGCCGGTCTACCAGTTGCTCGGCGGCAAGGCGCAGGACGACATCCGCCTCTACCGCGCCATCTCCCAGATCGAGCCCGAAGCGATGGCGGCGAACGTCGCGCGCTACCGCGCCGAGGGCTATGCCAAGTTCCAGCTCAAGGTCGGGTCCGACGCCGACAGCGACATCGCCCGCATCCGCGCCTGCCGCGCCATCCTCGAGCCCGGCGACGTGCTCGTGGCCGACGCCAACACCGGCTGGACCATGCACGAGGCCGCCCGGGTGGTGAACGCGGTGCGCGACCTCGACGTCTACATCGAACAGCCGAGCCCGACCTATGAGGAATGCCTCGCGACCCGCCGCCGCACGCCCTTGCCCTTCGTGCTCGACGAGGTGATCGGCGGCGTCGGGGACCTCACCCGCGCGATCACCGACGGCGCGATGGACGTGATCAACCTCAAGATCTCCAAGGTCGGCGGCCTGACCCGCGCCCGGCAGATGCGCGACCTCTGCGTCTCCGCCGGGATCCCCATGACCATCGAGGATACCTGGGGCGGCGACATCGTCACCGCCACCATCGCGCATCTGGCGCAATCGACCCCGGCCGAGTTCACCTTCTCCGCCACCGACTTCAACTCCTACGGCACCCGCGACATCGCCACCGGCGCGCCCAAGCGGGTCGCAGGCGCGATGCGCGCGCCCGAGACGCCCGGCCTCGGCGTCGCGCCGATCATGGCCGCGCTCGGCCGACCCGTGCTCGACGTGGCGTGAGATGGCCTGTGGACAACCCTCCCGTTAACACTTTTTCCGATGCATAACAGTGGGTTGACCAGCGCACCCATGTGTGCGGCGCACGCGATCCGGCCCTGAGATGCGCAGCAACCTCGCCATCCACGTCGTTGGCTGCCACGCCGAGGGCGAGGTCGGCGACGTCATCGTCGGCGGCGTCGCGCCCCCGCCCGGCGCGACGATCTGGGACCAGGCGCGCTGGATCGCCGCCGACGGGGCCTTGCGCGACCTGTTCCTCAACGAGCCCCGCGGCGGCGTCTTCCGGCACGTCAACCTGCTCGTCCCGCCCAAGGACCCCCGCGCCATCACCGGCTGGATCATCATGGAGCCGGTCCACACCCCGCCCATGTCCGGCTCGAACGCGATCTGCGTCGCGACCGTGCTGCTCGACACCGGCATCGTCGCGATGACCGAGCCCGAAACCCGCTTCGCGATCGAGGCCCCCGGCGGCCTCGTCGAGATCGTCGCCCAGTGCCGCGACGGCAAGGCGCAATCGATCCGGGTGACGAACCTCCCCAGCTTCGCCGACCGCCTCGGCGCGCCGCTCGAGGTCGCGGGTCTCGGAACCCTGACCGTGGACACCGCCTTTGGCGGCGACAGCTTCGTCCTCGTCGACGCCGCCGCCTGCGGCTTCGCCCTCACCCCCGACGAGGCGCGCGACCTCGCCGAGACCGGCATGCGCATCACCCGCGCCGCCAACGATCAATTTGGCTTCGTCCATCCGGCCGAACTCGACTGGACCCACATCTCCTTCTGCCAGTTCACCCGGCCCACCGAGATCGTCGATGGCATCAAGACCGGCCGCAACACCGTCGTCATCGAGCCGGGCAAGCTCGACCGCTCCCCCACCGGCACCGGCTGCTCCGCGCGCATGGCCGTCCTCGCCGCCCGCGGCGAACTCGCCGTCGGCGAGTCCTTCGTCGGCCTCTCGATCATCGGCAGCCGCTTCGACTGCCGCATCGAATCCCTGACCGACCTGCGCGGCACCCCCGCCATCATCCCCAGCATCCAAGGCCGCGCCTGGATCACCGACACCCGCCAACTCATGCTCGACCCCGCCGATCCCTGGCCCGGCGGATACCGCGTC
>JANOEW010000737.1:0-1767 GCA_031413475.1 Amaricoccus sp. | reverse complement strand
CGAGAAGATCAACGAGGTGCTGGAGCCGCACCTGTTTCCGGTCACGCCCGAGGATCCCGAACCGCGCACCTGCAAGATCTGCGGCACGGGGAAGTTGTCGCTCAGGACAGCCCGTTCGGGCGGGGCCTTCATCGGCTGCTCGAACTATCCCGAGTGCCGCTACACCCGGCCGCTGGCCGGCGAGGCGGAAGGCGGCGAGGCGGCGGGGCCGGACGGCAAGCCGCTCGGGCAGGACGCCGAGGGCGTGCTGGTGACGCTGCGGGTCGGTCCCTACGGGCTCTACGTGCAGCTCGGCGAGGCGGCGGCGGAGGGCGAGAAGCCGAAGCGCGCCTCGATCCCCAAGGGCATGGACCCCGTGGCGATCGACCTGAAGCGTGCGCTGGAGCTGCTGGCGCTGCCGCGGCTGATCGGCGCGCATCCCGAGGATGGCGCGCCGGTCGAGGCCTCGATCGGCCGGTTCGGGCCCTACGTGAAGCACGGCAAGACCTACGCCAACCTGAAGGACCCCGAGGAGGTGCTGACCATCGGCATGAACCGGGCGATGGAGGTGCTGGCGCAGAAGGCGTCGCGGGGGCCGGGCCGGGGCGCCGCCGCCGAGCCGCTGCGCGAGCTCGGCGCGCATCCGGCGGGCGGGGCGGTCGCGGTGTTCGCCGGCCGCTACGGGCCCTACGTGAAGTGGGACAGCGTCAACGCGACGCTGCCGAAGGAGCTTGCGCCCGAGACGGTGACGCTCGACCAGGCGTTGGCGCTGCTGTCCGAGAAGGCCCCGGCCAAGGGCGCGCGGCGGCTGGGCGCGAAGAAGGCCGGGGCGAAGGCGCCGGCCGCCCGGGCGAAGCCCAAGGCCGCGCGCAAGCGACCGGCGAGCAAGACGGCGGCCGAGTAGCGGCGGCCGGCCCCCTGGCCCCCACTGGCCCGTTCTCGAAATCGCGGCGCGCTTTACTCGGTGCCTGCGGAACCCTGGCCGCGCCTCTGCGTTCTTGGAGACATGCGGCTGCATCGCCGCGACCCGCTTCCGAGGGGAGACACCGATGAACTGGGACCAGATCGAAGGCAAGTGGAAGGAAATGACCGGCAAGGTCCAGCAGCGCTGGGGCGACCTGACCGACGACGACCTGACGCAGGTCAAGGGCAGCCGGCGAGAGCTGGCCGGCAAAATCCAAAACGCCTACGGCGTGACCAAGGACGAGGCCGAAAAGCAGATCGACGACTGGATGGCCGAGACCCGCTGACCGGGTCCGGACTTCCGGCAGGGCAGGGCGCTCCGCGCGGCGGAGCGCCCTTTCCGTTTGACGGCGGCCGATCCGGCGTCCTGTCGCGTGGGCAGGCCGCTTTCCATGCCCGCTGACGGGAACCGCACGCGCCGCGGGGCGTTGTTTTCGGACACGTCCGCCGGCCTCGCGCCGCCGCCGCATCATAAGGAACAGACCCGATGCTCAAGACCGCTCTTGCAACCACGGCCCTCGTCGCCCTGCTCGCCACCGGCCTGCAGGCCCAGACCACCGCCGATCCGGCTATCGATCCGGGCACCGATCCGGCCACCGATTCGGCGATCGTGCCCGCCCTTGAAGCGCGCGCTGGCGAAGCCGGCGCAGTGACGCCCGACGCCGACGCGGCCACTCCGCCGGTGCTCGTCGAAGACGCGCCGGCGGATGGCTGGTCGCCGGTCGATCTCGCCGGCGTCTCCACCGACGCGCTGATCGGCAGCGACATCGTCAACTTCGAGAACGAGAAGTTGGCCTCGGTCGAGGACGTGATCATCACCGAGGA
>JANOEW010000736.1:0-4802 GCA_031413475.1 Amaricoccus sp. | reverse complement strand
CCGGTCGAGCGCGCGCCCGACGCTGCCCTCGCGCATCGACATCACCACCGGGCGGCTGTCATCGCCCGACAGATCGGCGACCTCGCCCATGTGCAGCTCGACAGCTCGTTTTCCGATCATGTGGCCGATGACCGCGTCCTTGTCGAGCCGGTCCGCGAGTTCGGTGATCACCTTGTGCCCGTTGCGGAACACCGTGACCCGGTCCGAGATCGCCAGCACGTCGTCGAGGAAATGCGAGATGAAGATCACGCTGCGCCCTTCGGCCTTCAGCCGGCGCAGCACGCCGAACAGGCGCGCGACCTCGGGCGGCGACAGCGCCGAGGTCGGCTCGTCGAGGATCAGGATGCGCGCGCCGGAGAACAGCACCCGGGACAACTCGACGAGTTGCTGCAGTCCCACCGGCAGCCCGCCCATCCGGGCGCGCGGATCAATCTCGAGCCCGAGGCTGGCGATCAGGCGCTTCGCCTCCGCGTTCATCCGCGCCCAGTCGACGGTTCGCGCCCGGGTCAGCGGATGCGCCCCGAGAAAGACGTTCTCGGCGACGCTCAGGTCGGCGACGGTCGACAGCTCCTGGTGGACCATGCCGACGCCCCGGTCGAGCGCGTCGCGAGGCGAACGCAGCCGCACCTCGCGGCCGTCGATCCGCATCACGCCCTCGAAGTCGACGTGGACGCCAGCGATGATCTTCATCGTGGTCGACTTGCCTGCGCCGTTCTCGCCGACAAGTCCGTGGATCTCGCCGCGCAGCAGTGAGAAATCGACGTCGCGCAGCGCCGCGACGCCGCCGAAGGACTTCGAGATGCCGACGAGTTCCAGCAGAGGCGACGCATCGCCCCTGCCATCCACGTCGATCTTTCCTTCAAGCACTAGCGCTTACATCAGAAAATTCTTCTGCAGCCACAACTGCCCCGGCGCCGTTTCGGCGGTGATCACCGGGCCGTCGGCCAGGATGTATTCCGGGATCCCCGCCGTCGCCTTGCCGCCGCCGGCGACCGCAGCGACCCCCGCCGCCACCGACCAGCCGTGGATGCGGCTGGAGGGGTTGCGCACGGTGGTCAGCATCACGCCATCGAGCACCGCGTTCACCGCGGGCGGCATGGCGTCGACGCCGCCGATCACGATGCCGGTGCGGTCCTTCGACTTGATCACGTTGAACGCGGCCAGCGCCATGTCGTCGTTGTGGAAGAACGCCCCCGCGATCTCGGGGTTCTGGGTCAGCACCGAGTCCCAGATGCGCGCCACCTTCGTCACGTCCCAGTCGGCCGGCTGTTCGTCGACCACCACCACGTCCGGATAGTTGGCGACGACCGCCTTGAAGCCCTCGGCGCGGCCCTGCGCGCCCGAATGCCCGAGCGCGCCCTGGGTCATCACCACGTTGCCCTTGCCGCCGATCGCGGCCATCAGCTGCTGGGTGACCACCGAGCCCATCATCACGTTGTCGGGCGCGATGAAGGTTGTGATGTCGATGGTGCCGAGCGGTGCGATCAGCGTGTCCATCGCGATCACCGGGGTGCCAGCGTCGATCATCTTCTGGATCGGGTCGGTCAGCGTGCCGATGCCGAAGCTCTGGATCGCGACGAAATCCCACTGCTGGGTCGCCATGTTGTCGATCGAGGCGCGCTGCTTGGTGGCGCTCAGTTCGCCGTCGAACCAGGTGATCTCGACGTTCATCAGCTTGCCCCAGGCCTCCGCGGCCTGCTTGCCCTGGGCGCACCAGGTCGCCTGGAGCCCGGCGTTGGAGAAGGCGGCCTTCATCGGGGTCGCGGCGGCGTTCAGCTCCTGCGCGAGCGCGGGGTCGAAGCCGGCGGATGCCAGCAGCGCCCCGGCGACGCCGGTCGCGCCGAAGGCCCTCAGCGCGGCGCGCCGGGTCGCGCCCTCGCGGGCGATCTCCTGCAATGGGCCCGCGTCACGGATGAGCTTGTCGGTCATGGTGTCCTCCCCAGCGTCGCCATACGTGCTTGCGCCCGGCGATCAGCGGCGCGCAGCCCGCGCCGAGCCAGAGTAAACCACCGCCCGCGCTGCGCGGTCAACGCGATTGTTCGGTTCGCAACCGATCGTCGTCGCGCATGAACGTCGTCCATAGAATCACGAAAACAACAGCTTAGAAAGTGTCAGCGTGCGGACGCCCCCGGCCGCCGCGCCGCGCCGCCCGGATTGACAAGCGCCGGGCGCCCCGCCAGCCTGCCCCAACAGCTTCGCCTCCCGCCGGAACCCAGCCGATGGACGCCGCCCCGTACCGCCCGCTGGCCGTCGCCGACCTGCCCGCCCGGCTCGGCCATCTGCCCGCGCTGCGCGGGCGGCTCGGCCCCGACCCCGCCGCCTGGGAGGCGGTCGAGATCGGCGACGGCAATCTCAACCTCGTCTTCATCGTCACCGGCCCCGGCGGGCGCCTCGTCGCCAAGCAGGCGCTGCCCTACGTCCGACTGGTCGGCGAAAGCTGGCCGTTGCCGCTCGATCGATCCTGGTTCGAGTGGAACGCCCTGGTGCGCCAGGCCGCCCGCGCCCCCGGAGCGGTCCCCGCCGTTCGCCACTTCGACCGCGACCAGGCGCTGATCGTGATGGACTTCCTCGAGGGTCACACGATCCTGCGCCGCAGCCTGATCGCCGGGGTCGAGCACCCCGGCCTCGCCCGCTTCCTCGGCGAATTCTGCGTCCGCACCCTGTTCCGCTCGTCGGACCTCGCGCTGCCCGCGGCCGAGCGCAAGAGAGACCTCGCGCTCTTCGCCGGCAACGTCGCGCTCGCCGACATCACCGAGAACCTGGTGTTCACCGACCCCTACTTCGCCGCGCCGATGAACCGCCACACCAGCCCCGGGCTCGATGCCCTGGTCGCGGAGTTGCGCGCCGACGCCCGCCTCAAGATCGAGGCCCAGCACCTCAAATCCGCCTTCTGCTCGAACGCCGAGGCGCTGCTGCACGGCGACCTGCACACCGGCTCGGTGATGGCGGTAGGCGACCGCGCCGCGGTGATCGACCCGGAATTCGCCGTCTACGGTCCCATGGGCTTCGACGTCGGGATGGTGATCGCCAATTTCCTGATGGCGTTCCACGCGCAGTCCGGTCACGAGCCGGCGCCTGACGCGCGGGACGCTTACCGCGGGTGGATCCTCGCGGTCACCGCAGGGATCTGGACCGAATTCGCCGCCGAGTTCGCCCGGCTGTGGCGCACCGAGCGCCGCGGCATGCTCTACCCGGCCGCGCTCTACGAGGATCAGGGTCAGCCCGAGGCGGCCGAGGAGGCGTTGACCGACCGGCTCGGCGCGATCTGGACCGACGCGCTCGGCTTCGCCGGGGTGGAGATCCACCGCCGCATCCTCGGTCTGGCCCACAACGCCGACTTCGAGAGCATCGCCGACCTCGACCGCCGCGCCGCCTGCGAGGCCCCGGCGCTGCGGCTCGGGCGGAGGCTGGTTCTGGAGCGGCGCCGGATCGCCGACATGGCCGAGGTCTGCACGCTGGCCCGGGTGTTGGACCGCGATCAGTCGGCGAGCCGGTAGGTCCGGATCGAGGTGTCGCGCCAGAGCGCGCGGCGCTCGGCGAGGCTCGCGCCGGCGACGATCTCGTCGAGGATCGCGACCCAGTCGGGGTAGCGGTGGGTCAGCTCGGAGACGGTCCAGTCGCTGCCATACATGCAGCGCTCGAAGCCGAAGACCTCGATCGCACGCGCGACGTAGGGGGTCACGTCCGCCCTGGTCCAGCCGGCGTGATCGGCCTCGGTGATCACGCCGGAAATCTTGCAGACGACGTTGGGCAGGGCGGCGAGCACGGCGATCTGGTCCCACCAGGGGGCGCGCAGGCCATGGCGGATGTCGGGCTTGCCGATGTGGTCGAGCACGAAGCTGACCTCCGGGCAGCGCCGGGCGAGTTCGATCGCGTAGGTCAGCTGCCAGTGCTTCACGCAGATGTCGAAGGTGAAGCCGAAGCCGGGCAGCAGGCGGAGCCCGGCGAGGAAATCGGGCGCGAGCACCACCGAGGGGTCGGGCTCGGACTGGATCAGCCGGCGGATCCCGCGCACCGCCGGAAGCGCCGCCAGCGCGGCGAGGTCGGCTTCGACCGCCTGGCCCCGTTCCAGCGGCGCGTGCGCGACGATTCCGGCGAGGCGAGGGTCGGCGGTGGCCAGGTCCTGGACCCAGCTTGCCTCGTCGAGATGCTGGCCGGGATCGGCGGCGACCTCGGCGAAGACCAGCCGGTCGACCGCGACCGGGCCCCGCGCGCGGTCGAAGTCGGCGAGGCCATGGCTGCGGTTGATCTTCGGGACGCCGGCCAGCCAGCCGTAGCGCAGCCGGTCCGGGTCGTAGAGATGGACATGGGCGTCGACGATCGGAAACTCGGGCATCTGGCGTCCTCCGGACCGGCCGCGGCGCGCGGCGGGCCAGGACAAAACGCCGCGCCCGTCGGCGCGGGTCAAGCCCGGTGCGCACACGCGATTGCGCGGGGCGGGCTGGCCGGCCGGCGCGGCGGACCGCGCCGGCCCATGGCGCTCAGAGAAAGCCGAGGTTGGTCTCGAACAGGCCGGCGAGTTCGGCCGCGTCGGCGCCGAGGAACAGGACGCCGTTGCCGCCGCCGAGATCGAGCCAGGCGTCGCCGCCGAGGTCCTCGAGCCGATCGACCAGCGCCTCGGCGCTCAGCGGGCCGATGCCGTTGGCGTTCTGGGCGACCAGCAGCATATCGTCGGCGCCGAAGTCGAGGATGGTCTCGACGCCAAAGGCGCCGCGCATCACGAAGCTGTCGGCCCCGGCCCCGCCGACCAGCACGTCGTCGCCGGCGCCGCCGATCAGGGTGTCGTCGCCGATCCCGCCGTC
>JANOEW010000735.1:0-2127 GCA_031413475.1 Amaricoccus sp. | reverse complement strand
GACCACGATACTCGTCCCACAGCAACGCCAGCGTCACCCCCGGCCGCTTCAGCACGCGGTGGATCGCCGCCCAGTCCCGCTCGGGGATCCGGCGCCCCTTCGAGGGCGTCGGCGGAGGGAAGAGCAATCGCTCCAGCGCCGCCTCGTCCAGCCACTCGGGCAGCGGCCAGAACAGGCCCGCCACTTCGGCACGACGCAGATATTCCGCCACGGTGCTGCGGCCAACCCCGACGCTGGGCCCGATCTGTCGGCCGGAACGGCCAGCTGCGTGGAGCCGCAATACATCCTTGATCTTCCTCATCGGCAACCTTCGCATCTCGCCTCCCGTCCACGTCGAAACGCGGCACGATAGGCAGCTTCAGATTGCCCCGCAGGCCGAGGTGGCCGGATGCCCGTGGAACGGGCGGCCGGATCGCCGTGGAATGGGTGGCCGGATGTTCATGGAATCGATGGCCGGATCATCGTGGTGCGCGCACACCGAGGCGATCCGCCTCGGCGCCATCGGCTTCGACGCGGTCAAGCAGATCGCGCTGGCGCGTGTCGAGCGGCGGCCGGCCCGGCTCAACCTGACGGCCTATCCGCATCTGCCGAAGATGGATGTGCGGATCACGGCGGCGGCTGACTACGCCGTTCTCGTCCCCAGGAGCGCCGCATGACCGGCACGGCGGGCGGCGATGCGATGCCGACTGGAACGACCAGCGGCGCCCCGCAGGTCCTGCTGGCGCATCATCTCAAGCAGCTGAAGCTGCCGACCGTCCTGCGTGAATACGACAAGGTTGCACGCGACTGCGCCCGCGACGGCGTCGATCATCCCCGCTATCTGTTGCGCTTGGTCGAACTGGAGCTGATTGACCGGGAGCGCCGCATGGTCGAGCGGCGCATCAAGGCGGCGCGGTTTCCGGCCGTGAAGAGCCTCGACACCTCCGACTTCACCGCGATCAAGATGCTGGTGCTTGAGCTGGCCCGCTGCGAGTTCATCCTGCGCCGAGAGAACGTCATCGCGCTCGGTAACAGCGGCACGGGCAAGACCCATGTGGCGCTCGCCCTCGGCCTTGCCGCCTGCCAGAAAGGGTTCAGCGTCGCCTTCACCGCCGCCGCCGCCCTCGTCCATCAGCTCATGGAGGCGCGCGACGAACGACGCCTGCTGAAGCTGCAGCGAGATCTCCAGGCGGTGAAGCTCCTCATCGTCGACGAACTCGGATACGTGCCACTGTCGCCGACAGGCGGCGAACTGCTGTTCGAGGTCTTCTCCCAGCGTTACGAGCGCGGCTCGACGATCGTCACATCCAATCTGCCGTTCGAGGACTGGACTTCGGTGCTGGGATCGGAACGGCTCACCGGCGCGCTGCTCGACCGGCTCACCCACCACGTCCACATCCTGACCATGAACGGTGACAGCTACCGGCTCAAGCAATCCGCCGGACGGCGTCGCGCCGGCGCCGCCGTCGAACGGGCGGAGCAAAACCAGGCCACCAAAGAGACAGTCGATCCCGAGACCGGCGAGATCTCCTACCCCTGATCGCCAAGCCGGAAGCGACGACACAGGAACGGGCCCGATCGGGCCCCTTCCTGTGTCGCTCAAGGCCATCGCCGTGGCCTGTTATTACTCCGCCCAGCTGGCCTACAAATTCTCCCACGTTGACAGTGGCGGCCCGTTTCAGGACGGGCTGCCGGTCGGGGTCCAGGTTTCGTTCTCGGAACGCATGACCGCGTGGACGTCCCCGATCAGTTTGCGCGCCGGCTCGGGGTCGCCCGCGGCGAAGGCTCGCTGCGTGACGTCGACTCCGCCGGCAATCTGTTTCAGCGTTGCCTAGGTGGCGCGGATACTGCGCCGACTTTTCGCTGTCGAGGGTAGATGCATCGGCAAGCAGGTCCTCGGAAAACATGGCGACAAAGCCGTCGGCCTCCGCCTTCAACGCCGCCATCAGCATGCGTCGAGCCCCGTCGCGGGCGATCTCCGTCAGCGGGTCAATGATCGAACCAGGTTGGCGGAACGGGGTGATCGTGGTATCGTCTGTCACAGGCGTATCGCTCCCTTGGAGGTTCCGGCAGGCTTCGAACACCCGCCACGATACGACGCCTTCTCAAGCCGCCATCACCCAAATTCCCGCATAGCTCGGTCCTCGG
>JANOEW010000734.1:0-17237 GCA_031413475.1 Amaricoccus sp. | reverse complement strand
TCGGCTGCGGCATCGGCGGTTCGACGGGCGCATGTCGGGAGCGATCGATCGGGCCGTCTTCGCAAGCGGCGATGCGGTCACCGTGCTGCCCTTCGATCCGAACGGCCGGCGCGTGCTGCTGATCGAGCAGTTCCGGGCCGGGCCGTTCGCGCGGCACGATCCGCATCCCTGGTGCCTCGAGACGGTCGCGGGGCGCTGCGATCCCGGGGAGGGCCCCGAGGCGACCGCCCGACGCGAGGCGCGGGAGGAGGCGGGGCTCGAGCTCGGCCGGATCGAGCGGATCGCCGGATACTATACCTCGCCGGGGACCATGGCGGAGCACATCACCGCCTTCGTGGCCGAGGCCGACCTCGCGGGCGCGGGGGGCGTCTTCGGGCTCGCCGAGGAGGACGAGGACATCCGCGTGCTGGTGGTCCCGCTCGACGAGGCGCTGGATCTGGCTGCGGCCGGGGAGATCAACAACGCGCCGCTCCTGGTGTCGCTGCTCTGGCTGCAGGCGCAGGCCGAACGGCTGACGGCGGTGTGGGGCGACGGTTGAGCGTCCGTCACGAGCCGGCGGGGCCAATCGGCCCGCTGCGGCGGCGGCGGGTTGATGGGCGGGGCCGGAGGCGATAAGCCAACGTGGAGCGCGCAGTTCCGGGATTGGCTGATGAGGATCGCGTCTGACCTGCCCGCGGCCGTCGGAAACACGCCGCTGATCCGGTTGCGCAAGGCCTCCGAGCTTACCGGCTGCGAGAGCCTCGGCAAGGCCGAGTTCATGAACCCCGGGCAATCGGTCAAGGATCGCGCCGCACTCTACATCCTGAACGATGCGGTGGCGCGGGGCGAACTGCGCCCCGGCGGCGTCGTCGTCGAGGGCACCGCCGGCAACACCGGGATCGGGCTGGCGCTGATCGGCGCGGCCATGGGTTTTCGCACGGTGATTGTCATCCCCGAGACCCAGTCGCAGGAAAAGAAGGACGCGCTGCGCCTGTTCGGGGCCGACCTGGTCGAGGTGCCGGCGGTCCCCTACCGGGACCCCAACAACTACGTGAAATACTCCGGACGCCTCGCGGCGGCGCTGGCGGCGCGCGAGCCGAACGGCGCGATCTGGGCCAACCAGTTCGACAACACCGCGAACCGGCGCGCGCACGTCGAGACGACCGCGCCGGAGATCTGGGAGGCGACCGGCGGGCGCATCGACGGCTTCGTCTGCGCGGTCGGCTCGGGCGGCACGCTCGCCGGCGTGGCCGAGGGGTTGCGCGCGAAGAAGCCCGGCGTTCGGATCGGCCTCGCCGACCCCGACGGGGCCGCCCTCTACAACTTCTACGCGCATGGAGAGCTGAAGGCCGAGGGCTCGTCGATCTCCGAAGGCATCGGCCAGGGCCGGGTCACCGCGAACCTCGAGGGTCTCAGGGTCGACATGCCCTACAACATCCCCGACGCGGAGGCGCTGCCGATCGTCTTCGACCTGCTGACGGAGGAGGGGCTTTGCATGGGCGTCTCGACCGGCGTCAACGTCGCGGGCGCGATCCGCATGGCGCGCGACCTCGGCCCCGGGCATGTGATCGTGACGATCCTGTGCGACTACGGCACGCGCTACCAGTCCAAGGTCTTCAACCCGGAGTTCCTGCGGTCCAAGGGGCTTCCCGTCCCGCCGTGGCTGTCCGGCCCGACACGCGATCTGCCAGATGTCACGGCGGGCTGACCCCGGCCCGGCACGATTGCTCGCCCGCTTGCGGGCGCTCGCGCTCGCGCTGCTGCTCGCCGCGAGCCTCGCGCCGGGGGCCGGGGCGCAGGACGCTCCTGCCGAGGTCCCGTCGGCGTGGGAAACCACGCTCGTCCGGGCGAAGGCGCGTGCGGCCGACCCCAATGCGACGACGCCCGAACTCGAGGCGCTGCGCGATCAGCTGCTGCGGATGCGCAGCGCGGCGATCGAGCTCGAAGCGGCCTCGGCGATCGAGGTCACCGACGTCAAGGCGCGGCTTGAGACGCTGGGTCCGGCCCCGGCCGACGGCGCGACCGAGACCGACGAGGTCGCGCAGCTGCGGGCGCAGATCACCGCCGAGCTGTCGGCGTCGCAAGGTCCGCTGTTGGAAGCGCAGGACTTCCATCGTCGCGCCCTGGCGATGATCCGCGACATCGACCGGATCGTGCGCGCTCGGTTTACGGACGGGCTGACCCGCCGTGGACCGACGCCGCTGCGTCCGGCGCATTGGTGGTCGACGATCGAGGCGGTGACGCGCAACCTCGTCGCGGAAAAGCAGGCCATTGCGGCGGTCTGGTCCGACCCGGAGGCGCGCGGCGCGATCCAGCGCCGCGTTCCGATCGACCTCGCGCTCGCGTCGGTCGGCATCGCGCTCACGTTCGGGCTGCGCCGCCGGTTGGTTCGCTGGGTGGAAGCGGCGCTCTCCAGGGTCCAGAATCCGCGCGCGATCGGGCCGCTGATCGCGCTGCGCAACTTCAGCAAGCTGATCGTTCCGCTGGTCGGGGCGGGTCTGCTGTTCGCGGCGCTCGACCCGGCTTATCTGACCGATCCGGTCGGGAAGACCATCTTCTTCGACCTGCCGGCGTTCCTGGTCGCGATCATCGCTGCGAGCTGGCTCGGCAGCAGCGTGTTCGCGCCCCGGCTCGCCGCCTATCGGCTGGCGCCGGTGAGCGACGACGAGGCGACAGTGGGCGCCTGGCTGACGCTGGCGTGCGGCGGGCTGATCGCCCTGCATCTGTTCCTGAAGCGGTATGTGCTGGTCTGGGACCTGACGTCCGCCGAGGTCGCGACCGTGCTCTTCCCGCTGGTTCTCGCCGGGGGAGTGCTGCTGTGGCAGGTCTCGCGCGTGCTGCGCACGATCCTGCGGCGGATCGAAGAGCGCGATCGCGGCGCGCCGGCCGGCGAGCGCGCGGGCGCGATCAGCCGCAGCGTGCTCGAGATCGCGCAGCGCGGCACCTGGGCGATCGCCTTCCTCGCCCCGCTGCTCGCGGCGGCCGGGTTCCTCGCGGCGGCGGGCTACCTGCTCTATTCGTCGATCCTCACGCTGGCGCTGGTCGCGGCCGGGGTGGTGCTGTTCGACCTGATCACCACCACGATCGGGGCGCTCGGGGTCCGAAGGGACGGCGGGACGGACGTCGCCCGGGAGGGCCTGGTGCCGGTTCTGATCGGCTCGGCGCTCATCGTCGCGGGGCTGCCGGTGCTGGCGCTGATCTGGGGGGCGCGGTCCGCCGACATCGCCAACTTCTGGTTCCTGATACGCGACGGTATGACCTACGGCGGCATGCGGATCTCGCCGGGAATGATCCTCAGCTTCGTGCTGGTGTTCATGGCGCTTTACGGCCTGTCACGGGTGCTGCAGTCGTTGCTGCGCAACACCGTGCTGCCGCGCACCCGGATGGATGCGGGCGGCAAGGACGCGCTCGTGACCGGCGTCGGCTACGTCGGGTTCTTCATCGCGTCGGTCGTGGCGGTGTCGAGTACCGGGATCGACCTCACCAGCCTCGCCTTCGTCGCCGGCGCGCTGTCGGTCGGGATCGGCTTCGGTCTGCAGAACATCGTCTCGAACTTCGTCTCGGGCATCATCCTGCTGGTCGAGCGGCCGATCAAGCAGGGCGACTGGATCGAGGTCGGCGGCTTTTCCGGCTATGTGCGCGGCATCTCGGTGCGCTCGACCGAGATCGAGACCTTCGACCGGGCGAGCGTGATCCTGCCGAACTCGGACCTGGTGGCGGGCTCGGTGCTGAACCGGACGCATACGGGACTGTCAGGGCGACTTCAGGTGCCGGTGACCGTCGGGATCGAGAGCGATCCGCGCCAGGTCGAGGCGGTGCTGCTGTCGATCGCGGAGGCCTATCCGCTGGTGCTGACCGATCCGTCGCCGCGCGTGCTGCTGCTCGAGCTCGGGCCGGACGCGCTCATGTTCGAGATCCGCTGCTGGTTGCGGGACGTGAACTTCTCGCTGTCGGCGAAGTCGGACATCAACTTCACGATCCTGGAGCGTTTCGCCGCCGAGGGCATCCGCATGCAGCCCTTCGCGCGCGACGTGCGCCTGCCGCCGGACCCGCCGCCGCTGGAGGACGCGGTCCCGCCGCCTGCGACCGCGCGCGTGCAGGTCGCGAAGAATTCTTGACTCGCCCCGGAGCTTTGGCGATATACGCGGCTCCCTTGGCCGGAGCGGTCGGGGGCGTCACACGCGATGTGCATGAAGCGCTGTCCGCTGGCGCGGGGGAGGACCTCCGCGGAACGCCGGGTCACCGGGGCCGCAGGACGCGGAACTAGAAGGATCGACGCGAATGTTCGCGGTGCTGAAGACCGGCGGCAAGCAATACAAGGTCGCCAAGGACGATATCTTCCTTGTGGAGAAGCTCGTAGCCGAGGCTGGCCAGACGGTTGAGTTCGACGAGGTGCTGATGCTGGGCGGCGAGACGGTCACGATCGGCGCGCCGCTGATCGCGGGCGCCGCCGTGCGCGCCGAGGTGCTGGAGCAGACGAAGGGGCCGAAGGTCATTTCGTTCAAAAAGCGTCGGCGCAAGCATTCCTCGCAGCGCAAGCGCGGCCACCGGCAGCAGCTGACGCGGGTGCGGATCACCGAGATCGTGGCGGGCGGCGCGGGCGCCGCAGCGGTCGTGGCGGCCGAGGCCGCCGCCGTTCCGGCGGCGAACTGAAGGAGAGGGCGTCATGGCGCACAAGAAAGCGGGCGGCTCGTCGAGGAACGGCCGCGACAGCGCGGGCCGACGGCTCGGCGTGAAGAAGTTCGGCGGCGAGGCGGTGATCCCGGGCAACATCCTGGTTCGCCAGCGCGGCACCAAGTTCTGGCCGGGCGCGGGCGTTGGCCTCGGGCGTGACCATACCATCTTCGCGGTGACCGAGGGGCGGGTGACGTTCCACACCGGGCTGAAGCGGCGGATGTTCGTCTCGGTGCTGCCGCCGGCCAAGGCCGCCGAGTAGTCCGAGCCGCCTTGCGGGTTCAGCCCGAAAAGCCGGCGGCCCCGCCGGCTTTCTGCATTTCAGACGCCCGGTCGCACGACCGGGGAGGGATTTCGAGATGTCCGTCGTCGGCTTCGACCAGCCCGACCTGCTGACGCCGCGGTTGCGGCTGCGCCGGCTGACCCCGGCCGACGCGGGGCTGATCCATCTCTACGCCAGCGATGCGCGGGTGGCGCGGATGACCACCTCGATCCCGCATCCCAATCCGCCGGGCAGCGCCGAGGCCTTCGTGCGGCGCGCGACCTCGCCGGGGGCACGCGAGACGGTCTGGGCGCTCGACACCGGCGGCGCGCTCGAAAACGGGCTGATCGGGCTGATCTCAGTGAAGCCGGACGCCGGCCCGGCCGAGCTCGGCTACTGGGTGGCGCCGGCGTTCTGGAACACGGGCTACGCCGGCGAGGCGGTCGAGGCGGTGGCGGCCGAGATGGCGCGCCAAGGGCTGGTGGCGCTGACGGCGCAGGCGTTCCAGGACAACCTCGCCTCGGCGCGGGTGCTGACGCGGGCGGGCTTTGCCTACGAGGGCGAGGGCGAGGCGCATTCGGTGGCGCGGGGCGCCATGGTCCCGACGTTTCGCTACCGCCGCGACCTGCGATGAAGTTCCTCGACCTCGCGCGGGTCCATCTGCGCTCGGGCGCCGGCGGGGTGGGCTGCGTCAGCTTCCGGCGCGAGAAGTTCGTCGAGTTCGGCGGGCCGGATGGGGGCGACGGCGGCAAGGGCGGCGACGTCTGGGCCGAGGCGGTGGACGGGCTGAACACGCTGATCGACTACCGCTACCAGCAGCACTTCTTCGCGAAGAACGGCCGGCATGGGTCGGGCCAGCAGCGCACCGGCAAGAGCGCCGACGACGTCGTGCTGCGGGTGCCGGTCGGGACCGAGCTGCTGGAGGAGGATGGCGCGACCGTCATCGCCGACCTGACGCGGCCGGGCGAGCGGGTGCTGCTGGCGCGCGGCGGCAACGGCGGCTGGGGCAACCTGCGGTTCAAGACCTCGACCAACCAGGCGCCGCGCAACGCCAACCCCGGGCAGGAGGGGGTCGAGCGCACGATCTGGCTGCGACTGAAGCTGATCGCCGACGCCGGCCTCGTCGGGCTGCCGAACGCGGGCAAGTCGACGTTCCTCGCGGCGACCTCGAACGCGAAGCCGAAGATCGCCGACTATCCCTTCACCACGCTGCATCCCGGTCTCGGCGTCGTCGGGGTCGACGGCGCGGAGTTCGTGCTGGCCGACATCCCCGGCCTGATCGAGGGCGCGAGCGAGGGCAAGGGGCTCGGGGATACGTTCCTCGGGCACGTGGAGCGCTGCGCGGTGCTGTTGCACCTCGTCGACGCGACCTCGCCGACGCTGGTCGCGGACTACCGCGTGATCCTCGACGAGCTCGCGGCCTACGGCGGCGGGCTGGAGGCGAAGCCTCGGGTGACCGGGCTGAACAAGATCGACGCGCTCGAGGCCGAGGATCTGGCCGCGGCACGCGGTGCGCTGGAGGCCGAGGGCGCGCGGGTGATGCCGCTGTCCGGCGCGACGGGGCAGGGCGTGCCGGAGGTTCTGCGCGCGCTGCGGGCGTGCATCGAGGCGACGCGGGGGCCGCTGACGGTCGAGGCGCGCGCGGGATGGCGGCCCTGAGCTCGGCCGCGATCCTCAGGGCCTCGCGGCGGGTGGTGGTCAAGATCGGCTCGGCGCTGCTGGTCGCCGCCGAGACCGGGCGGCCGCGGATCGACTGGCTGGAGGGGCTGGCCGCCGACGTAGCGGACCTGCGGGCGCGCGGCAAGGCGGTGGTGCTGGTTTCGTCCGGTTCGATCGCGCTGGGGCGTGACGCGCTGGCCCTGCCCGCGGGCGCGCTGACGCTGGAGCAAAGCCAGGCCGCGGCGGCGGTCGGGCAGATCCGGCTGGCGCAGGCCTACGAGAGCGTGCTGGCGCCGCACGGCATCACCACGGCGCAGGTGCTGCTGACGCTCGAGGACAGCGAGAACCGGCGGCGGTACCTCAATTCGCGTCGGACCTTCGAGACGCTGCTCGAGCTCGGCGTGGTGCCGATCGTCAACGAGAACGACACGGTGGCGACCGACGAGATCCGCTACGGCGACAACGACCGGCTTGCGGCGCAGGTCGCGGCGATGGCCGGCGGCGACGTGCTGGTGCTGCTGTCGGACGTGGACGGGCTTTACACCGCCGATCCGCGGGTCGACCCGGAAGCCCGGCGGCTCGACTGGGTGGCCGCGGTCACGCCGGAGATCGAGGCGATGGCGGGCGGGGTCGGGTCGAGCCGCTCCAAGGGCGGCATGAAGACGAAGCTGATGGCGGCGCAGGCGGCCACGCGCGCGGGCTGCGCCATGGCGATCGTGGAGGGCGCGCGGGCGCGGCCGCTGCGCGCGCTGGAGGAAGGGGCGGCCTGCACCTGGTTCGCGCCCGACGGCGACCCGCGGGCGGCGCGCAAGCGCTGGATTTTGGCGATGAAGCCGCGGGGGCGGGTCACCGTGGATGACGGCGCGATCGGTGCGCTGGGGCGGGGCGGCTCGCTGCTGCCAGCCGGCGTCACGGGGGTGGAGGGAGCGTTTTCGCGCGGCGATCCGATCGAGATCGCCGGGCCCGACGGGGCGGTGGTGGCCAAGGCGCTGGCGGGCTACGATGCGCAGGAGGCGCGGATCATCATGGGGCACCGCTCGGACCGGATCGCGGAGCTGCTGGGACATCCCGGGCGTGCGGCGCTGGTGCATCGGGACGACATGGTCCTGTAGCTGTGAACCGAAGCGCCGTCTCGGCGCGGACCGACTTCGCGCCACGGCGGCGAGGCGACGCTCGAAGGCTTGGCGCTCCGGGGATGGCGAAAGGCGGGGAGATCGCGATGGAGATGGGACCGAACGTCGAGGCGCTGCTGCGGGGCATGGGCGACGCGGCCCGGGCGGCGGCGCGCGAGCTGGCCACCGCCTCGTCCGAGCGCAAGTCCGCCGCGCTGATGTCGGCGGCGGCGGCCCTCTGGGACGGCCGCGCCGGCGTGCGCGCGGCCAACGCGGCCGACATGAACGCGGCGCAGGCCAAAGGGATGAGCGCGGCGTTGCTCGACCGCCTGCTCCTGAGCGAGGACCGGATTGCGGGCGTCGTGTCCGGCCTGCGCAGCGTCGCCGACCAGCGCGACCCGGTCGGCGAGGTGATCGCCGACTGGACGCAGCCGTCGGGGCTGCGCATCCGCCGGGTGCGCACGCCGATCGGCGTGATCGGAGTCATCTACGAGAGCCGCCCCAACGACACCGCCGACGCGGGCGCGCTGTGCCTCAAAGCCGGGAACGCGGTGATCCTGCGCGGCGGCTCCGAAAGTTTCGAGACTTCGGCCGCGATCCACGCCGCGCTGCTGCAGGGCCTGAGGTCGGCCGACCTGCCGCCGGCCGCGATCCAGCGCGTGCCGGTACGCGACCGCGCCGCGGTGTCGGCGATGCTGGCCCTCACCGACTGCATCGACGTCATCGTCCCGCGCGGCGGCCGCAGCCTCGTGGCGCTGGTGCAGGCGGAAGCACGCGTGCCGGTCTTCGCGCATCTCGAGGGGATCGTGCATATCTATGTGGACGCGGCCGCGGACCTCGAGAAGGCGCGCCGCGTGATCGTCAACGCCAAGACCCGCCGCCCCGGCGTGTGCGGCGCCGTGGAATGCCTGCTGATCGACCGGCGGTTCTATTCCATCCAAGGCGCGCCGTTCCTCAGCGACCTGATCGCCGCAGGCGTGGAGGTGCGGGCCGAGGGGGACTTGCGCGCGACGCCCGGAACGGTCGCCGCCCGGCCGGGAGATTTCGGGCGCGAGTTCCTCGACCTCGTGATTGCGGCGAAGCTGGTGGACGGGGTGGACGGCGCGATCGACCACATCCGCCGCTACGGCTCGGACCACACCGACTGCATCATCACGGAGGACGACGCGGCGGCGGCGCGGTTCTTCGCCGAGCTCGACAGCGCGATTCTGATGCGCAACGCCTCGACGCAATTCGCCGACGGCGGCGAGTTCGGCATGGGCGCGGAGATCGGCATCGCCACGGGAAAGCTGCACGCGCGCGGCCCGGTCGGAGCCGAGCAGCTGACGAGCTTCAAATACCTCGTCGAGGGCGACGGCGCCGTGCGGCCCTGATCAGCCGTTCCAGGTCCGCACCGGACCACAGTCCATGTGCACGAAGTTCGACCGCCCGTACATGCCGACCCCACCTCTGTTGGTGACGCGTGCCGCCTTGTAGATGTTCGAGGTGCTTCGGCTCTTCAGCCGCACGTCGGCGGCCATCGCCTTGATGTGGTAGCTGTCGCGCGCCGCGCCGCGCAGCATGCGGTTGGTCTGCGGCGTGCGGTAGCCGGAGATCACCAGATAGGGCTCGGTGGTGTCCATCATCCGCAGCGTGGCGGCGAGGATGTCGACGTTGCGCGGGTCATACTTCCGCACCTCGTTTTGCCGCCAGTCGCGCATGAAGAAGCTGATCTCAGTGATCGCCTCTGGGATGTACTGCCCGTTGGCGAAGAAGACGGTATCGAGCGATTCGCCGGTGCGCTGGCTGTACATGCGCACGCGCCGAATGTCGCCTGCGCCACGAAGCAGGCCCGGCGCCTTCGCATACACGGGTGCGGCGGCGAGCGCCGCGAGACCGGCTAACGCACCCAGAAACGCCCGTCGGGACGGTCGGTATACTTCGGGATTCATGATGTCACTGCCTCGATGTCTGCCCGGTGGGGGCGTCTTGTTGCCGCGCCCCCTGCCACCTTGATGCCACAGCGAGCCAACCATTCCAAGTTGCTCGCGGCGAAAAACCCCGCGGTTCGGCGGAAATGCGCCGAGAACGAATCATTAGGGGTTGCGTGCGTTAGTCGGGGGTCGTCCCGCGCCGGCTTCGTCTTGCCCGTATCGGCCCGTCACGGTAAGGTTTCGTCAATAAGAACGAGCAGAAGAACAAACGAGGCAGGCATGACGGTCATGGGCAATCTACGCGCGGTTTGCGCGTGTTTTCTTGTCGGATTCGGCGCTGCGGCGCCGGTTGCAGGGCAGGAGGCGTCGTCGTCGTCGGTGGTCGCGACGGCGCTCGCGCCGGAGGCGGCCCGACTGCGGACCGAGCTGGAGCGGTCGATGGCCGGCTGGGACCCGAAGCGGCGGACCGAGGTGCTGGATTTCTATTCGGCGCGGGATTCTTCGCCGTTCTGGGGCGGCGCGGCGCCCGAGCGCGGCGCGGCGCTGCTGGCGGCGCTCAATCGGGCAGGGGCGCACGGTCTGCCGCCGTCACGTTATGCGCCGGGCGCGCTGGCGGCGGCGCTCGCGGCGGGCGCGTCGGATCCGGCAAGCGTGGCGGCCGCCGAGTTGGCGGCGACCGTCGCCTATCTCGCCTATGCCCGCGACCTGACCTCGGGGCTGCTGACGCCTTCCGAGGTCGATCCGGAAATCGACGTGCGGCCCCGCCGCCCGGAACCGGCGCGCCTGCTCGAACGGCTGCAGGCCGAGCCGCTGGAGCGGGCGTTGACCGGGCTCGAGCCTACCAGTCCGGAGTATCGCGCGCTGATGGCAGAGAAGGCGCGGCTCGAGGCGGCGGCGACGGCGGACTGGGGTCCGGAGGCGCCCGCCGGTCCGACGCTGCGGCTCGGCGATTCGGGGGTGCGGGTGGCGGCGCTGCGCGCGCGGCTCGCGGCGCGGGGGCACGTGGCGGCGGGCGCGGACTCGGGCGCGGACCCGGCGGCGTTCGACGAAGGCCTGAAGGCGGCGCTGGCGGCGTTCCAGGCGGAGATGGGCCTGGAGCCGGACGGGCTCGCCGGGTCGCGCTCGCTGGCGGCGCTGAACGCGGGCCCCGAAGCGCGCCTGAAGGCGGTGATCGTCAATCTGGAGCGGCTGCGCTGGATGAACGGCGCGCTTGAAGGGCGCTATCTCTATGCCAACATTCCCGACTACACGGTGAAGCTGGTCGAGGACGGAGCCACGACCTTTGTGTCCCGCACCATCGTCGGAAAGGCCGAACTCACCCGCACGCCGGAGTTCTCGGACGTGATCACCTACATGGTGGTCAATCCGACCTGGCACATTCCCGACAGCATCGCGCAGCGCGTTTACTTGCCGAAGCTGGCGGCGGACCCGACCACGCTGGCGACCAGCAATATGCGGATCTTCACGCGGGCAGGCACCGAGATCGACCCCGGCCTCGTCGATTTCACCCAGTTCTCATCGGGCAACTTTCCGTTCCGCATCAAGCAGAACCCGAGCGAGGCAAATGCACTCGGGCGGGTGAAATTCATGTTTCCCAACCAGTTCTCGATCTATCTTCACGACACGCCGACGCGGGGTCTGTTCGCGAAGGCCGAACGCGCCTTCTCGAACGGCTGCATCCGCGTCGAAGAGCCGATCGAGCTCGCGCATCGCCTGTTGGCGGACCAGTTCGAGGATCCGCAGGCGGCCTTCGACGCCTGGCTCGCCGCGAAGGCGGAGAAATCCGTGACCCTGTCCCGGTCGATCCCGGTGCATATCGTCTACCGCACAGTCTTCCTCGACGACGCCGGACGGGTGCAGCATCGCGTCGACGTCTACGGCCGCGACGCCAAGGTGTTCGAGGCGCTGGCGGCAGCAGGCGTGACTTTTTCGGCTGCGCAGGGCTGAGCCATCCGCTATAGCGGTCCGCGCAAAGCCGGCCGCATCGGGGAACCCGCCGTGATCACCTTGTCCGAACTCGCCACGGCGCTCGGCGGCGAGGCCGTGGGCCGCACCGACCTGAAGGTGCGCGGCGCGGCCGAGCCCGCGACCGCCGCGACCGACGAGGTGGCGCTCGCCATGCAGCCCGCCTTCGCCGAGCGGCTGTCCGAGGGCAAGGCGCGTGCGGCGATCCTGTGGCCCGAGGCGGACTGGCGGGCGCTGGGGCTCGAGGGCGCCATCCTCGCGCCGCGGCCCCGCTACCTTCTGGCGGGCGTGACGCGCCTGTTCGACCGCGCGCCGGACCTGGCCGCGGGCGTGCATCCGAGCGCGGTGATCGACCCTACCACCGAGATCGGCCCGAACGCCGCGATCGGGCCCTTCGTGGTGATCGGCGCGCGGGCCCGACTCGGGTCGGGCGCGCGGGTGCTGAACCACGCCTCGATCGCCGAGGACGCGGTGATCGGCGCCGACGCGCTGATCCATGCCGGGGCGCGGATCGGGGCGCGGGTGCGGATCGGCGACCGCTTCATCGCACAGCCGGGCGCGGTGATCGGCGGCGACGGATTCTCCTACGTCACCCCGGCCCCCGGCGTGGTGGAGGAGGCGCGCGAGACGGGCGTGATCGCGCCGGCCGAGCGGGCCGGCTACGTGCGGATCAACTCGCTGGGATCGGTGCGGATCGGCGACGACGTCGAGGTCGGCGCGAACGCCACCATCGACCGTGGCACCATCGCCGACACCGTGATCGGCGACGGCACCAAGATCGACAACCTGGTGATGGTCGCGCACAACGTGCAGATCGGGCGGGGCTGCCTCTTGTGCGGCCACACCGGCATCGCCGGCTCGGCGGTGATCGGCGACGGCTGCGTGCTCGGGGGACGCGCCTCGATCGGCGACCATGCGGTGCTGGGGCGCAACGTGGTGATCACCGGCAACGCCGCGGTCTCCGGGCACGTGCCGGAGGGGCGGATCATGATGGGCTATCCCGGGGTGCGGCGCGACGAGTTCATCGGCATGTTCAAGGCGCTGCGCCGGCTGCCGCGACTGCTGGCGCGGCTCGAGGCGGCGCAGAAACCGGTTCCCAAATCAGGCCCGAGCGATTAGACCGACGCAGGATTTCCCGGGGGCGGCATGGCGGAGACCATCGAGGACAGGGTGATCGCGATACTCGCCGAACAGGCGGTGCTTGAGCCCGGCGAGGTGCGGCTGGATGCGACGCTGGGCGATCTCGGCATCGACTCGCTCGGTCTGGTCGAGGCGGTGTTCGCGATCGAGGAAGCCTTCGACATCCAGGTTCCGTTCAACGCCAACGAGCCTTCGCAGTCCGAGTTCGACATCAGCACCGTCCACACGATAGTGCGCGCCGTGGAAAACCTGATCACGGCGCAGAAATAGCGTGACCATGCGGCGGGTCGTCATCACCGGCCACGGGGCGATCAACGCGCTCGGGATGAGCGCCGCCGAGACCCGCGCCTCGATGCGCGAGGGGCGCTCGGGCATCGGGCCGCTTGAGTTCCAGGACGTGGAGCGGCTGCAGATCGCCATCGGCGGCCAGATCCGCGGCTACCGCCCCGAGGATCATTTCGGGCGGCAGGAACTGACGCTCTACGACAAGTTCACCCAGTTCGCGCTGCTGGCGGCGCGCGAGGCGATGGCGCAGTCCGGGCTCGAGATCTCCGAGGCGCTGTCGGAGCAGGCGGGCGTGGTGCTCGGTACCGCGGGTGGGGGCTTGCAGACCCAGGACGAGAACTACCGCTCGGTCTACGAGGAAGGCAAGAATCGGGTGCATCCGTTCGTGGTGCCGCGGCTGATGAACAACGCCGCCGCGTCGCATGTCTCGATGGCGCACAACCTCCAGGGGCCGACCTATACGGTGGCCACCGCCTGTTCCTCCTCGAACCACGCCATGGGGCAGGCGCTGAACCTGATCCGGGCCGGGCAGGCGAAGGTGGTGCTGACGGGGGGCTCGGAGTCGATGCTGTGCTTCGGCGGCATCAAGGCCTGGGAGGGGCTGCGGGTGATGTCCAAGGACGGCTGCCGCCCGTTCTGCGCCACCCGCAACGGCATGGTCCAGGGCGAGGGCGCGGCGGTGTTCGTGTTTGAGGAGCGCGACCATGCGGTGGCGCGGGGCGCGCCGATTCTGGCCGAAGTCGCCGGCTTCGCGATGACCTCGGACGCGTCTGACATCGTGATGCCGAGCCAGGCGGGCGCGGAGCGGGCGATGCGCGGCGCGTTGCGCGACGCCCGGTTGAACCCCGAGGACATCGGCTACATCAACGCCCACGGCACCGGCACGACGGCGAACGACCGGACCGAATGCGCCGCGGTGCGCGCGGTGTTCGGGCCGCACGCGGACCGGGTGATGATCTCGTCGACCAAGTCGATGCACGGGCACCTGATCG
This sequence comes from Amaricoccus sp., assembly GCA_031413475.1. GTDB lineage: Bacteria > Pseudomonadota > Alphaproteobacteria > Rhodobacterales > Rhodobacteraceae > Amaricoccus. Next base: position 3,256 of record JANOEW010000734.1, on the reverse strand, counting down.
GCGGCACCGGCGCGGTGGAGTTGCTCGCCTGCCTGATGGCGCTCGACGAAGGGGTCGTCGCGCCGACGATCAACTATCGCGAGCGCGACCCGGAGTGTGACCTCGACGTGGTGCCGAACACGGCGCGCCAGGCGAGGATGCGCGCCGTGATGTCGAACGCCTTCGCCTTCGGCGGGCTGAACGCGGTCCTGGTGCTGACCGCGCCCGGCTGACGCGTCAGTTCTGCGCCGGGGCGGGCGCGGGAGCCGGGGCGGGCTCGGCAGCAGGCGCGGCGGGCGTGGCGGGCGGCGGCGCAGCGACCGGCACGGCCAATCCATCGAACGCGGCGGTGAAGCCCGTCAGCGACAGGGTCAGATCGACCGGCGCGTTCACGTCGGCGATCGAGGTTACCTGCATCTTGACGCCCTGGCCGCGCTTCATCGCCGCGATCTCGGGTTCGCGCAGACCGAGGCGCACGATGCAGCCCTCCTGCACGCACCACTCGAATGGCAGGGCCGCGGCCTGGGCGCTGTCGATCTGGAAGCTGAGCCCCGGCGGCAGCAGCGTGCCGAGCGGCGTGTTGAAGATCATCAGCGCCTGCGCCTCGTTCCCGGCGGGCAGCTTGACCAGCCGCACCAGGATCACCGGGTTTCCGGTCTGATCGAGCGCGACCTGCTGCATCTCGCAGTTCGTGGTGCCGGCGAGGCAACCGACCTCCCAATCGCCCTGCTTGGTCACGGTGACTTCGGGCTGGGCCGGCGCCGCAGGCGCCTCGGCGGCGGGGGCCGCCGGGACCTCGACAGCCGGAGCGTCGGCGCTCGGAGCTTCGACCGCGGGCGCTGCGGGCGCCGCTTCGGCGGCGGGGGCTGCCGGGGCGGCCGCTTCCTGCGCCAGGCTCGGCGCGCCGAGGCCAAGGCTCAGGATCGCCGCTGCGAGGGGAAATTGTCGATTGGAACGCATCATCTGCTCGTGTTGCCCTTGATTGACGAGAGCCGCACTTGTCACTTGCGCGGACGACTGTCAACGTTGGCGTGCGCCGACGAACGATGCTTAGCGTCGAAGTAAAAGGACGCCCGAGGGCGTCCTTTTCCCGCTTGCGCGATTTCCCTGTCGGACTGGCCGAGCCTTGTAAGCGGAAGCTACGCCGGATGAGAAACCGGGTCAAGTGCGTCGGGCAAGTTGTCACGATGCAACCGTGAATGGAAAAAAGGCCGCGGAGCGGGCTCCGCGGCCAGTCCAACAGGGAGGAAGTCGCCCGCCCCGGTCCGCGAACGGCCCCGCGACGTGATTGCAGTCTAGGCACCGTTAGTTAATAACCGGTTCGAACCTAGTGAGACACCCGGAACAGGGGGCGGACGATGGCGGCCGAGGCGATCTTCGTGGGCGGCGCGGGCGATGGCTACGCCGAACCGCGCGAACTGTTGTTGCGCTACGCGAGCCGCCACGGCCTGATCACCGGGGCGACCGGCACCGGCAAGACGGTGACGCTGCAGATCCTGGTCGAGGGCCTGTCCGCCGCCGGGGTGCCGGTGTTCGTGGCGGACGCGAAGGGCGACGTCTCGGGTCTGTCGCGGCCCGGGGATGCGGCGCACAAGGCGCACACCGGGCTGCAAGCGCGTGCGGCGCAGATCGGGCTCGGCGCCTATGCCTACGCAGCGTTTCCGTGCGTGTTCTGGGACCTGTTCGGCACGGCCGGGCATCCGGTCCGCGCGACCGTCAGCGAGATGGGTCCGTTGATGCTCGCGCGGATGCTGGAGCTGAGCGAGGCGCAGGAAGGGGTGCTGAACGTCGCCTTCCGGGTGGCGGACGAGCAGGGGCTCGCGCTCCTGGACCTCAAGGATCTGCAGGCGATGCTGGTCTGGCTCGCCGACAACGCCAGGGAGGTGGGCCGGACCTACGGCAACGTCGCGCCGGCGACGGTCGGCGCGATCCAGCGGCAGCTGCTGATTCTGGAAAACCAGGGCGCGGCGGCGTTCTTCGGCGAGCCGGCGCTGAAGCTCGAGGACCTGATCGCGACTGATGGTGACCGGGGCCGCGTCAACGTGCTGATGGCGGACAAGCTGATGCAGGCGCCGCGGCTCTACGCCATGTTTCTGCTGTGGCTGCTGAGCGAGCTGTTCGAGCAACTGCCGGAGGTCGGCGACCCCGACAAGCCGAAGTTGGTGTTCTTCTTTGACGAGGCGCATCTCCTGTTCGACGGAGCCTCGAAGGCGCTGGTCGACAAGGTTGTGCAGGTGGTGCGGCTGATCCGCTCGAAGGGGGTCGGCGTCTGGTTCATCACCCAGAACCCCGACGACGTGCCCGGCGACGTGCTGGGACAGCTCGGCAACCGCATCCAGCACGCGCTCCGGGCCTTCACCCCGCGCGACGCCAAGGCCCTGAAGGCGGCGGCGCAGACCTTCCGGGCGAACCCGGCGTTCGAAACCGAGACGGCGATCCGCGAGGTCGGCAACGGCGAGGCGGTGGTGTCGCTGCTCGAGGACAAGGGCGTGCCGGCGATGGTCAGCCGGACGCTGATCCGCCCGCCGGCCTCGCGGCTTGGCCCGATCACCCCGGAGGAACGCACGGCGACCCTGGCCGGATCGCCGGTGGCGGGGGTCTACGATACGGCCGTGGACCGGGAATCGGCGCAGGAATTGCTGAACGGACGGACGGCGGCGGCGGCCGGCGAGGCAGCGCTGGCGGCCGAGATGCTGGCCGCCGCCGCGGCGCAGCAAAAGGCGGAGAAAGCGACCCAGACCGCCCGCCGCTACACGCCCGCGACCGCGCGGCCCGCTTCGGGCGCGAGCCTCGGCGAGACGCTGGCCAAGACCGTGGTCAAGCAGCTTGGCACCCGGCAGGGCCAGGCGATGGTCCGGGGCATCCTCGGCGGACTGTTCAAGGCGCGTTAGACGACCGACCGGTCACGGCAATTTCAGGAACGCTTCCAATCAGATGGTTGCGACGGCATCGTCACGCCCTGAACTCGACGTAGCGCGGCTCGATGTTCCGGCGTTCGGTGCCGCCCTGGAGGGTGTGTCCGGACGCCACCCATTGGTTCGAGACGTCGAAATGCGCCACGCACGACACATAGTCGCCCCATGCCCGATCGATCGGCCCGTGGCTGCTCGACCTGGTGATGATCGCGTCCCAGCTGTTTCCGGCCCGGACGCCGATGAACCGGCGGAACGTCTGGCCGGTTGCCGCCTTGAACATCCGAAGCGCGCTTGTTCGTTCCATCTTCAAACGATCGGCTAGCTCAAATTGCGTCATCCGCGACATGGGTTCCGAAACCAGG
>JANOEW010000733.1:0-5193 GCA_031413475.1 Amaricoccus sp. | reverse complement strand
GCCAAGCTCGCGGCGCTGCTGCTCGGCTCTGGCGAGGACATAGACGGGGCCTGGGGCGTCGGAAACGCCCGCGGCCCGCGCCAGCCGCTGGCGCTGGTCCCGACCACCGCCGGCACCGGCTCCGAGGTCACGCCGGTCGCGATCGTCACCGTCGCGGCGGGCGAAAAGCGCGGCGTTTCCTCGCCGTTGCTGCTGCCCGATCTCGCGCTGCTCGATCCCGACCTGACGCTGGGCCTGCCGGCGGCGGTCACCGCCGCGACCGGAATCGACGCAATGGTCCACGCCATCGAAGCCTACGCCTCGCGCAGCCCGAACGCGAACCCCCTCAGCCGGACGCTGGCGGTCGCGGCGTTGCGGCTGCTCGGGGCCAACATCGAGACGGCGGTGCGGACCGGGTCGGATCCGGCGGCGCGGGCGGCGATGCTGCTCGGGGCCACACTCGCCGGCCAGGCCTTCGCCAACAGCCCGGTGGCGGCGGTCCACGCGCTCGCCTACCCGATCGGCGGGCGGCATCACGTGGCGCACGGCCTGGCCAACGCGCTGGTGCTGCCGCACGTGTTGCGCTTCAACCGGCCGGCCGCGGCGGCCGAATACGCGGCGCTGGCTCCCCACGCCTTCCCAGACGCACTGCCCGCGCCGGACCTCGCGGAGGGGATGGCGGCGCTGGCGGCGCGGCTGGGGCTGCCGGCACGGCTGCGCGACGTCGGCGTGCCGGAGGCCGACCTCGCGAGCTGCGCCGCGGAGGCGATGAAGCAGACCCGGCTCCTGGTCAACAACCCGCGCCCCGTCACCGAGGCCGACGCGCGGGCGATCTACGCGGCCGCCTGGTGAGCCGGCCGCCTTTCGCCGTGCACGACCTGGGCGAGATTGCGATCCGCTGCGCCGACATCGGCGCGATGTTCGCCTTCTACCGCGACGTGATCGGCCTCGAGCCGCTGACCGAGCCGGACGCGGGGATCGCGTTCCTGCGAATCGGACAAGTTCACGCCGGGCACACCAAGATGCTCGCGCTGTTTCCGACCGACACCGGCGACCGGGGCGGCGTGGCCCCACCCGAGCCCGGCGCGCGGTCGTCGCTGCATCACCTGGCGCTGAACGTCGACGCCGGGGCGCAGGTCGCGGCGGTCGACTGGTTTCGCGGCCATGGCCTCGACCCGCGCGTGCAGATGTTCGGCTGGATCGGCTGGAGGGGGGTGTTCGTTCACGACCCCGAAGGCAACGCCGTCGAGCTGGTCGCTTACCATCCATCGTTCCGGGCGGCGCCATGACCGACTTCCTGCGCGCGGTGCGGACGGCCGAGGCGGCGCTGCGGCCGATCTTCGAGCCGACGCCGCTGCAACGCAACGACTACCTCAGCGGCAAATACGGGGCGGAGATCTGGCTCAAGCGCGAGGACCTGAGCCCGGTTCGCTCTTACAAGATCCGCGGCGCATCGAACGCCATGCGCAAGGCGCTGGCCGCCGACCCCGGCCGGCGGCGCTTCGTCTGCGCCTCGGCCGGCAACCACGCCCAGGGCGTCGCCTTCGCCTGCCGCCACTTCGGCACGATGGGTGTGATCTTCATGCCGGTGACGACGCCGCAGCAGAAGATCGACAAGACCCGCCAGTTCGGCGGCGGCCAGGTCGAGATCCGCATGACCGGCGATTATTTCGACGACACGCTGCGCGCGGCGCAGGCGTTCTGCGCCGAAGCGGGGGCGATGTTCCTGCCGCCGTTCGACGCCGCGGACGTGATCGAGGGCCAGGCCACCTGCGCGCTGGAGATCCTCGACCAGCTCCCCGACGGGCCGCGGCCCGACCTCCTCGTGCTGCCGGTGGGCGGCGGCGGCCTGGCGGCCGGTTGCGTGCAGGTCTTCGCGGCGCGTTCGCCCGGAACCGCGTTCCGCTTCGTCGAGCCGGCGGGCGGCCCGAGCCTGAAGCGGGCGCTCGAGGCGGGCGAGGTGGTGACACTGCCCCGGGTCGACAACTTCGTCGACGGGGCGGCGGTGGCCCGCGTCGGGGACCTCAATTTCGCGGTGCTGCGCCGGTTCGCGGCCGAGGACGTGCTGATCGCGCCGGAGGACCGGATCTGCGGTACGATGCTCGAGATGCTGAACGTGGAGGGGATCGTGCTGGAGCCGGCGGGCGCGCTCGCGGTCGACGCGCTGCGCGACCTCGACGTCGCGGGCAAGACCGTGGTCGCGGTGGCCTCGGGCGGCAACTTCGACTTCGAGCGGCTGCCGGACGTCAAGGAGCGGGCGTTGCGCTGGGAAGGGCGCAAGAAATACTACATCCTTCGGCTGCCGCAGCGGCCGGGCGCGCTGCGCGAGTTCCTCGCCGCGCTGGGTCCGCACGACGACATCTCGCGCTTCGAATACCTCAAGAAATCGGCGCGCAACTTCGGTTCGGTGCTGCTCGGGATCGAGAGCCGGTCGCGCGCGGACTTCGCCGCGCTCGAGGCGCGGATGGACGCGGCCGGCTTCGCCTTCCAGGACATCACCGAGGACGCGGTGATCACCAGCCTGATCATCTGAGGCGCGTTCGACCGCTCCCGGGTCGGAGACGCGAGACGCGGCGTGATGGCGCGCCCGCTGCATCCGCCGACGCCGAAGCCGCCGCCCGCGCCTCCGCCGAAACCGCGCCGAAGTCGTTCGGCCGGTGCTGGATCACGGCGATCCGATGCGCGTCCTGCGCCATCACGCACGCCCGAAGGCGTCCGCTCTCGGCCCTGAGCGGGCGTTGCGGGCCGACGTCAGTCTGATGCCGAACGCCAACCCGCGCAACCAGTTCATCGCGGGATCGCTGTTCGATCGCTGATGCCAGATGACCGAGTACGGGTAGCTCGGGACATCCACCGGCAACTCGAACTGAACGAGGTCCTGCTGATGGCTGCCGGCCAGTCGGGCGGGCAGGGACATGATCAGGTCGGTGCCTCGAAGCGAGGCGACGTTGCTGGCGAAGTTGGGCGTGGCGACCGCGATACGTCGCGATTTGCCGAGCCTCGACAGGACCGCATCGATCGGGCTCTGCCGCGGATCGCGGAACGAGACCATAACATGCGGAAAACACAGATAGTCATCGAGGGTCAGCTTACCCTGCCCGGCGCGCACGGCCAGGGCATGCCGGGCGCAGATCAGCCCGATGAAGCGTTCCCGAAACAGCTCCTGCGACAGGATGGGAGGCGGCGGCGCGCTGCCCCCCTGGAAGCCGATATCCAGATCACCGGCCGCCAGCTGCGCCAGGCTGGCCTCGCCGATCGGTCGGATGTCGAGCGTGGCAAGCGGGGCCTGCTGGCGCAGGGCGCGCACGAGCGGCGGCAGAACCGTCATCATGGCGTAGTCGCTGGCCGCGATCCGGAAGCTCTGCGTCGAGGTCGCGGGATCGAAGTTGGACGGAACGAGCGCCCGTCGAGCGCCCTCGACGATCTCGCGCACCTGCGGGATCATCATGCTGGCGTGCGGAGTGGGCGTCAGGCGGTTGCCGGTCCGGACGAAGAGCGGGTCGTTCATCACGTCGCGCAGGCGGTTCAGGGCATGGCTGACTGCCGGCTGGCTGAGCGACAGCCGGCGCGCCGCAAGCGAGACGGACCCCGCGGCGGCCACCGCATCGAACACGACGAGCAGGTTCAGGTCCGGGCGATCCATATTCATCCCGTGCATTCCGCAGCGCAGATCAGTTCATTTCCTTTTTGTCACGAAGTGCGGCATCCGGAAAGCCCACGTGGCAGGAGGCCCGGACATGCAACGGTTCAACATCGACGACACCGCGATGATCCTGATCGACCATCAGGTTGGCACCAACACCTGGGCGGCGAGCACGCCGCTGGAACTGTTGCAACGCAACGTCATCATTCTTGCGAAATTTGCCGCGGGCACCGGCATTCCGCTGGTCCTGACCTCCAGTCAGGAAACCAACGTCGACGTCCAAGGTCCGCTCATGCCCGAACTTGAGGAGATCTCGCCAGCGGCCTTCGCGGCGCGCGTCAAGCGCACCGGCGTCGTCAACGCCTGGGATGACGCGGACTTCGCCGACGCCTGCCGCAGCACCGGCCGGCGCAACTTCGTCATGGCCGGCGTCACGACCGACGTCTGCATGGTCGCGCCCGCCATCAGCGCCCTCGAGGAAGGCTTCAACGTCCAGGTCGTCTGCGACGCGTGCGGATCGACGAACGCGATCGCCGAAGAAATGTCGTGGCGGCGCATGGAGGCGGCCGGGGTCAGGCTGACGAGCACCAACGCGATCGTCGCCGAACTGGTCAAGAACTGGGCCACCCCGGCAGGCTCCGTGGCCTTCCCGCTGCTGACGGTATAGGGGCGACTGCGATGAAAGCGGTTCGGGCTCAGGGCTTTGGCGCGGCATCCGTGCTGACGGTGAGCGAGATCGAGGTCCCGCAGCCCGGGCCGCGCGACATTCTGGTCCGCGTCCGGGCGAGCGGGATCAACCCGATTGAGTGGAAGATCCGCAGCGGTGCGATGGCGAAGGCGATCGGGCGCGATCTGCCGGTCACGTTTGGCTGGGCTTGCGCGGGCGTCGTGGAGGCGGTCGGCAGCGATGTCGCGGCATTCGAGGTCGGGGAGGAGGTCTATTCCTATCCCGAGTTCGCTCGGGGAGGCACCCATGCCGAGCTTCTGGCGATCGACGAAACCCAGGCGGCACGCAAGCCGACCTCGCTGTCCTTCGTGCAGGCCGCCGCCGTGCCGATGACGGCACAGGCTGCGTCGATGGTGATGCAGGCTGCGAACCTGAAGGCGGGCGAACGCATCTTGATCCACGGCGGCGCGGGCGCCGTCGGTCATTGGCTGATCCAACTGGCCAAGGCAGCGGGGGCGGAGGTCGTCGCCACAGCTTCCGGCACCGGCCTTCGGGCGGTAGCCGATCTGGGCGCGTCACGGGTCATCGACTACCGGGTCGAGCGATTCGAGGACGTCGGACGCGTCGAGGTCGTCTGCGATTTGATCGGCGGTGAGACGCAAGCTCGGTCCTGGGCATTGCTGGGAGTCGGCGGGCGTCTTCTTTCGACCGCGACCCCGCCGGACGCAAAACATGCCGAGACCATCGGGGCCATCGCTCAATTCGTGTTCACACCACCGAGCGGCGCCGCCCTGGCCGACATCGCCGCCAAGCTGGACAGCGGCAACCTCAAACCATTGGAGATCGCACACCAGTTCGCGCTGTCCGACGCCGCAGCAGCACATCGGTTGGGCGAAGCGGGTCA
>JANOEW010000732.1:0-1712 GCA_031413475.1 Amaricoccus sp. | reverse complement strand
AATGCTTCAGCCGCTCCACAGCCTGCGCCGGGCAGGTCAGCCCGCCGGTGCAGCGCCGGTCCACATCCGTCTCATCACCCAAACCTTTACCAGAGCGAGCCCCGCGCACCGCGCTCGATCCGCACACCGGGCAATGATCGGGATATTCGAACGGAAATGCATCCTTCGGGCGCTTCTCCTCCACCACGCGCACGATCTGCGGGATCACATCGCCCGCGCGTTGCACCACCACCCAGTCCTTGATCCACACGCCCAGCCGCGCGATCTGATCCTCATTGTGCAGCGTCGCGTTGGAGACCACCACGCCGCCCACCGTCACCGGCGCCAGCCGCGCCACCGGCGCCAGCTTGCCGGTGCGCCCCACCTGAATGTCGATGCCCAGCAGTTGCGTCATCGCCTGCTCCGCAGGGAATTTGTGCGCCATCGCCCAGCGTGGCGAGCGCGACACAAACCCAAGCCGCTCCTGCCAGTCCAGCCGGTCGATCTTGTAGACGACGCCGTCGATGTCATAGCCGAGCCCGGCCCGCCGCTCCTCGACGCCATGATAGACGGCCAGCAACGCCTCGGCGCTGGCCGCCCGCTGCATCGCGGGGTTCACCGGCAGACCCCACTTCTTGAACGCGGCGACTGCGCCTGTCTGCGTTTCCGCAATCGGCTCGGACACATCGCCCCACGTGTAGGCGAAGAACCGCAACGGCCTGCTTTTTGTGATTTCGGGATCCAGCTGGCGCAACGATCCCGCCGCCGCATTGCGCGGATTGGCGAATGTCTTGCGCCCGGCGGCCGCCTCGCGCGCATTCAGCTCCGCGAAGTCAGCATGGCTCATATAGACTTCGCCGCGCACCTCGATCTGCGCCGGCCAACCCTTGCCTTTCAATTTTTCCGGCACGTCATCCAGCGTGCGCACATTGCGTGTCACATCCTCGCCGACCGAGCCATCGCCCCGCGTCGCGGCCCGCACCAGCACGCCATCCTCATAGAGCAGGCTGCACGACAGGCCGTCGATCTTCGGCTCCGCCGTCACGCCAAGCTCGTCATCCGCCTTGAGGTTGAGAAAGCGCCGCACCCGCGTCAGGAACTCGCCCACCTCTTCGTCGGAGAACATGTTGTCCAGCGACAGCATCGGCTTTAGGTGCTCGACCTTGCCGAAGCCGGACGACGGCGCAGCCCCCACCGTCTCGCTCGGACTGTCCGCCCGCTTGAGTTCGGGAAATGCCGACTCGATCTCCAGCAGGCGGCGGCGCAACGCATCGTACGCGGCGTCCGTCAGGCTAGGCGCATCGGTCTGGTAATAGGCCGCGTCCGCCTCGCGGATCGCTTCGGCCAGCTGCGCGAGTTCACGCTCGGCCTGGGAATTCGACAGCTTGGAGACAGGCTTCGGTTCGGTCATGCCCGACCTATAATCCGCAGCCTACGTCCCCGCCAACAGCCGATCCGCCGCCGCGCGCGCTTCTCGCGTAATGCTCGCCCCCGCCAGCATCCGGGCGATCTCTTCCCGGCGCTCCTTGGGCGCCAATTCCTCAACCGACGTCACGGTCTCGCCGCCCGCCTCGGCCTTGGCCACCCGCAGCTGCCGCCCGGCCGCCGCCGCCACCTGCGGCGAGTGCGTGATCGCCAGCACTTGCCGCGTCCGCCCCAGTTCCGCCAGCCGCTCGCCGACGGCGGCGGCGACAGCGCCGCCAACACCAACATCGGCCTCGTCAAGGCAGCTG
>JANOEW010000731.1:0-2947 GCA_031413475.1 Amaricoccus sp. | reverse complement strand
TCCTGCGGCCGGACGATCTCGGTCTGCGACATCGGGATGCCGCCGTGGAGCTGCGCGAGGTATTCGCCGAAGCCGATCTGCAGGATCAGGGTTTCGAGTTCGCCGAGCTTGCCGTCGGCCTCGAGCCGGCCGGCCCAGGCGCGCATCTGGCGCAGCGCCTCGACATAGGTCGCGATCCAGGCGAGCGCATGGGCGGCGGTCTGGTCGGCCTCCAGCGCCTTGTTCGAGACGCGGCCGCCGGTCGAGACGCGCTGGGCCAGCCGGGCGCGGGCGCGGGCGAGCAGCGCCTCCGCTGCGAGCACGGCGTCGGCGGCGAGGTCGAGAAGGCCGGGCAGCAGGACCGGGTCGGTCGGCAGAACGCGGGCGGGTTCGCTCATCGGGTCGGTCCTCGGGCGCGTGCTTTTGGCCCGTGTTGCAGTGCGAAGCGAGTTGCTGCGCCTGCAATACAAAATAGACTGCTGGCGCAGGCGCGTCAATTCGCACGCAAGATTAATCTGCCAGCGCGGGGGCGCGGGACACTTTGTTGTGCCGAGGTAGAGGCTCAGGCCGGAGCGCGGGGCGTGCTGCCCGTGCCGGTCAGGACGAAGTCGGCCCCGCCGAGCACCGCGCCGTTCGCGACGATTTCGAGCCGGTGCGGGCCGTCGTAGTAGCTGCGCGTGGTGATCGGCCGCATCTGATGGCGGCGGTCGAGGCGCGGCGCCGCCCCTGGGGACAGCGTCAGGATCCGCCACTTGAACACCTTGGGATTGAGCGAGCCGTTGGCCTTGCGATGGTGGACGACATAGTCGAGTGCGATCGCGCGCGGCGTCGAGCCCTCAAGGCGCAGGGTGGCGGCGAATTCGAGCGCCGCGCCGAAGCTCACCACCGGCGTCAGGATCGTCAGTCCGTCGAGCAGGACCGGCGCGGGCCCGTGGCCGAGCGCCGCCAGCGCGCCCGGGTGACGGGCCTTGACCAGCCCGCGCAGCGCGTGGCGCACCAGGCGGCGGCGCTCGGGCGAGGCTCCGTCGAGCCAGCGGAGCGCGATGGCGGAGGCGCGGTCGGGATGATCCTTGGCGATGTCGTTCAGGTTGTTCGCGACCGAGCGGCGCACTTCCTCCGAGGGATCGTCCTTGAGCGCCTCGAGGATCGCGAGCACCGGGGCGGGGTCCGTGACGAAGGCGCGCAGCCGCATGCCCCAGGGCAGGCGTGGGCGGCAGCCCTCGGAGGCGAGGCGACGGACCCGCGGGTCGGGGTCGCACGCCCAGCGCGCCATCCAGGCCATGCCGCGCGCGGGGTCGGCGGCGAGGAAGGGACGCACGGCGAACTCGGCGGTGAAGCGCCGGGTCATCGCCGCGAGCGTCTCCATCGCCAGGTCGAAGTCGCCGAGGCCGCGGGCGGCGACGAAATCGGCCAGCGGCATCACCGCCCAGCCGCGCAAGCCGGGTGGCTCGGGGTCAGCGCCCGGCGGGGAGTCGTCCTCCGCGGCCAGGGCGGCGACGAGCAGCGCGGTGGCGGCTGGGAAGGCGGCGGGCAGGACGGCGTCGAGCGCACGGGTGATCTGGGCGGAGCGCGCCTTGAGTTCGAGCGCTTCGAGGCCGTCCCCGGCCATGGCGACGAAGCCGGCGCGGTCGAAGTCCGGGTCCCGCTCGGCGAGCCGGTCGCCGATGGCGGCGATCAGCGTCCGGTCGAACAGGTTCTTGAACGGCTCGGGCATGGCGCATCTGGCCCGGCGCGGCGCGCCCGCGCAAGCTGCCGTGAGCGCGGCGACGTCCGGCGCGCGGCGCGCTATATGAAAACGAAGTTCGGTGGAGCTGCCGATGTTCCTGCGCCTGGCCCTCGCCCTACTGCTCGTGCCCGCGCTGGCCGCGGCAGCGACCTGGCGGCTCGATCCACAGACGCGGGTCGCGGTCGACGTGGGCTGGCAGGGGGCGACGGTCGAGGTGCGGTTCACCCGGCTGTCGGGGACGATCGAGTTCGACGCCGACCGTCCGGAGACGGCGCGGGCGCGCATCGCGGTCTCGGCGCGCGACGTCGACACTGGCCTCGGCGTGATCGACACGCTGGTCGAGAGCCCCGGTTATCTCGACGCGGCGCGATATCCCACGATCGTGTTCGAGCTCGATCGGCTGGAAAAGACCTCCGCGAGCACCGCGCAGATCTTCGGTCGGATCACGCTGCGCGAGGTCACCCGTCCGATGGTGTTCGCGGCGCGGGTGTTCCGCTACGGCCCCGATCCGGCGAACCCGGCGCGGTTCGAGGCGGGCTTCGACCTCGAGGGCGAGATCGACCGCACCGCGTTCGGCTCGACCGGCGGCCTGCCGGAGGTGCCGGCGGCGCTGCAGGTGCGAATCCGCCTGGTCATGACGTCGACGTGACGCCGCCGCGCAGCAGGCCGAAGCGGTCGGGCGAGCCGCGGAGGCGGTTCCCGCGCGCGACCAATGGCGCGGCGAGCTGGGGCTGGGTGGCGCGGCTGGGTGGCGCGGCTGCTGCATTGGAGCATGGCGGGGCTGCTCCTGTTCCAGCTCGGGCTCGGGCTCTGGATGGCGAACTTCGTGCCCGACCTGATCGAGCGGTTTCGGCTGACCCAGCTGCACAAGAGCTGGGGGTTCGTCATCTTCGCGCTGGCGCTGGCGCGGATCGCCTGGCGGCTCGGCAACCGCGTCGCGCCGCCGGCACCGCTTGGCCCTCCCGCCTGGCAGGTCCGGGCGGCGGCCGCGAGCCATGCCGTCCTCTACGCTCTGATGCTGGGTCTGCCGCTGTCGGGCTGGGTGATGTCGGCCGCCGCGCCGACGCAGGATCTGCTGGCCATCGAGAACACGGTGTTCGGCTGGTTCGCGCTGCCCGACCCTTGGGTTCCGGGGGTCAGGTCCGTCGAGACCGCGGCGCGCGTCGTGCATGTCTGGAGCGCGGCGCTGCTCGCGCTGCTCGTGCTGGTGCATGCGGGCGCGGCGCTGACACACCAGTTCGT
>JANOEW010000730.1:0-6248 GCA_031413475.1 Amaricoccus sp. | reverse complement strand
GTTTTATAGTTGGCGTGTTTGCCCAGACGTTGGACAACCTTTTGAACGGTTGGCTCTTCCAGCGTCCAAACCGCATTCATGATTTTGGCTTCGAGTTCGCCGAAGAGGCGAGCAAGGCCGCGTTGCTTAAGCGTGATCGCGATGATCGAGCGCAGGCGGGCGGTGGAGCTGATCGCAATCGGGATCGGGCACGACGTGACCCGCTACTACGGGCGCGCGGTCACCATCACCGATGTCGAGCAACTCGCCGGGGCGATGACGGAGCAGCTCGCGGCGCTGTTCGACAACGACCCGGTTCTGCTCGCACGCGGGGGGCGGACGCGCCGACGGGCGTGACGGCAGTTCCAACGTGGAACCCGCCGCCCCGCCGCGACAGTCTCCGCAAGCTGACGCCGCAGGTCGGCGCACCGCGCGAAATCCGGGCGGCGACGCAAGGCCGCCGCCCGACGAGGCCTCAGGACATCCCGAGCGAGGTCTTGTAGAGCGCGATCTGGCTATCGCGGCCGATCTGGTCGGTGATCTTCTCCCACGCGGCGGCGATGGCGTCCGCGGTCTCCTGCGCCGAGCCGTATTGGCCGCCGAAGCCCTTGGCCAGCTCGTCCTCGGCCACCGAGTAGTACTGGAAGATGCCGGGGATGCGCGGCTCGATCGCGGCGTTGGGGTGGTTGTAGCTGTCGCGGTTCGAGGCGAGATAGTCCTCGACGAAGGCGCGGTCGTAGCCGGCGGCCTCCCACTCGGCGTAGTCGAAGTGCGATTCCCGGTAGGGCTGAAAGCCGGACGGATAGGCCGCCATCCACAGCGAGATGTCCTTGCCTCCGAGATGCGCCGCCGCCGACCACGCGGCCTTCTTTTTCTTCTCGTCGCCGTCGACGGTGGCCATCACGTAGACGCCCCAGCCGATGTAGGCCATGTTGGGCGCGTAGTTCGGACCCTGCAGCGTGTCCCAGGCGCCGGTCGCGGAATTGTAGACGTCGTCCGAGCCCGGCAGGATCGAGAAGCCGACCACGTCGCCCACCACCGAGCCGTCGGAGGTGCGCGCCGAGGACCCGACGTCGCCCCACCAGGACAGCATCGAGCCGGTGCCGGCCAGGAACTGCTGGAAGGCGGTCGTCCCCGGGTCGGCGTTGATCTGGTCGGCGGGCTGGGCGGCCATGACGTCCATCACGTCCTGGATCGCGCGCACGAAGGCGGGGTTGTTCACCCGCGGCTTCATCGTGTCGGGATCGAACAGCCAAGCTGCGTCGCTCGGGTGCTTGGCGTAGGCGGTGGCGCGCGACTCCAGGAAATAGAAGCCGAAGCCGCCCCAACCCTTCAGCGGGTCGAGATAGCCGTGCAGCGGCAGGCCGAATGTCGGGTCGGTCTTGCCGGCGAGGAACTTGGTGGCCGCCTGGACCTCTTGCCAGGTGACCGGCACGCCCCACTCCTTGGTGTTGCCGGCGGCGGCCCATTCCTCGGCAAGGGCGGCGTCGGCGAACACGTCGGTGCGGTAGCTGAAGGTGTGGCAGTCGCCGTCGATCGAGATGCGGTAGGTCTTGCCGTCCCAGGTGCCAACCGGCGCCTTGAGATAAGCGACGTAGTCGTCCATGTCGATGAGCTCGGCCACCCAGTCGGGCATCTCCGAGGCGAGGCCCTTGCCGCAGACGTCGCCCTCGAAGGGCGCGCCCATCTCGATCACGTCGAAATCGACCGTGCCGGTGGCGATCGCCTGCTGCAGGCGCGCGTTGTAGTCGGCCTGCGCGAGGTCGATCCAGTTGATCTTGGCGCCGGTGTACTCCTCCCAGGGCTTGAGAAAGCCGCGGAACAGGAAGTTGTGCAGGTTCTGGTTGTTGAGCCCCATGAAGGTCAGCTCGACGCCGGCGAACTCGCCCTCGGTCACCGTCGACTTGGTGCCGCCGAGGGTCAGGGCGCCGACCTTCTGCCAGTCGGCGTCGGTGGGCGAGCCCTTGCCCACGCCGGGGATCTTCAGCATCTCGGCGCGCAGGTTGTCCTGAGCGAACGCGGGTCGCGCGAACGCGCCGAGCGCGCCGCCCGACGCGAGCGCCACCGCGCCCATGCTCGCCGCTCCCTGAAGCAGGCGGCGGCGGCTCGCCTGCACGGCCATGATTCGCTGATAGGTCTCGAGTCTCATGCGGACATCCTCCCTGGATCGCGGTCGCCTGGCGTCCTGTCGCGATGGCGCCTCGGAGGTGCCGTCGGCTCGCATTTCCGGACGTTTCTCAAGCCTTTGGGAGTATGGGCGCTGGCTCGTCCCTGTCAACGGGCTTGCGGGCGGGCCGGGGGCTCGGCTACTCAGGATACAAGGGACGGGTCCTTGCGGGCGCGCGGACGGGAGGACGGATGGCGCGGGTGACGGTGCGCGACTTGCGCAAGTCCTACGGGAGCGTCCAGGTCATCCACGGCGTCGACGTCGCGATCGAGGACGGCGAGTTCGCCGTGCTGGTCGGCCCCTCCGGCTGCGGCAAGTCCACGCTGCTGCGGATGATCGCCGGGCTCGAGAGCGTCACCGGCGGCGAGGTGCGGATCGGCGAGCGGGTGGTGAACAACCTCGCGCCCGGCGAGCGCGACATCGCCATGGTGTTCCAGTCCTACGCGCTCTACCCACACAAGACGGTGCGCGCCAACATGGGCTTCGCGCTCAAGCTGCGCGGCGTCGATCGCGCGGCGGTGGCGGAGCGGGTGGACAAGGCCGCCGCGATCCTCGGCCTCGGCCCCTATCTCGACCGCTACCCGCGCCAGCTCTCGGGCGGCCAGCGCCAGCGCGTCGCCATGGGCCGCGCGATCGTGCGCGACCCGCAGGTGTTCCTGTTCGACGAGCCGCTGTCGAACCTCGACGCCAAGCTGCGGGTGCAGATGCGCGCCGAGATCAAGGAGCTGCACCAGCGCCTGCGCACCACCACCGTCTTCGTCACCCACGACCAGATCGAGGCCATGACCATGGCCGATACGATCGTGGTGATGCAGGACGGCCGCATCGAGCAGATGGGCGCGCCGCTCGACGTCTACGACCGGCCGAAGAACCGCTTCGTTGCCGAATTCATCGGCTCGCCCTCGATGAACCTGCTGCCGGGCGTGGCGCGGCCCGGCGCGGTCGAGGTGGCGGGCCATGCGATGCCTGTCGCGGGCGTGGGCGCGGCCGAGGGCCGCCCCGTCGTCTACGGCGTGCGCCCGGAGCATCTGGAGCTCAGCGACGACGCCGGTTTTCCCGCCACCGTCGCCGTGGTCGAGCCCACGGGCGCCGAGACCATGGTCTACCTGCGCTTCGCCGGCGCCGAGATCGTTGCGATCTTCCGCGAGCGCCACGACCTCGCGCCCGGCCAGGAGGTGCTGCTGCGGCCGCGGCCCGATCGCGCGCATCTGTTCGACCGGGAAACGGGGGCGCGGTTGTGAACGAACGGGTGATCCTCTGCTACGGCGACAGCAACACCCACGGAACCATGCCGATGGCGTCGCTCGACGACATGGGCCGCTTCGGCCCAGCCGAGCGTTGGCCGAGCCTGCTCGCGGTCGAACTCGGCGCCGGCTTCCGGGTGATCGAGGAAGGTCACCCGGGGCGCACCACGGTGCATCCCGACCCGGTGGCGGGCATACACAAGAACGGGATCGCCATCCTGCCGGCGGTGCTCGAAAGCCACCGCCCGATCGACCTCGTCGTCCTCATGCTCGGCACGAACGACTTCAAGGCCCGGTTCCAGGTTCCGCCGGTCGAGATCGCGGTCTCGATCGAGAAGCTGATCCTGACCGTAAGGCAGAGTTTCTGCGGACCGGGCCAGGGCGCGCCCGCGGTGCTGGTGATCTGCCCGCCGCCGGTGATCGAGGCGGGCTGCCTCGCCGAGGTGTTTGCCGGCGGGGCCGCGCGCTCGGCGCGGCTCGCGGGGTTCCTCGAGCCCATGGCCCGTCGCCAGGGCGCGGCCTTCCTCGACGCGGCCGCAGTGATCGCCTCCGACCCGCTCGACGGCGTGCACTTCTCGCTCGCAGCGCATGCCTCGCTCGGTCGGGCCGTCGCCGCCGCGCTTCGGGCCACGCCCGCGTTAACATCGGTTGAGACTCCATGAAGACGATCCAGAATATCTAGCATTATCAATAACTTGATCGTGCTCGCACGCGTGCGAGCACACATGATGCAAGGAGGCCGACGATGCTGAAGGGTATCGATCCCATTCTGAACGCCGAGGTTCTGGCCGCCTTGCGGGCCATGGGCCACGGCGACGATCTGATCCTGGCGGACACCAACTTCCCCGCCGATTCCATCGCCCGCCAGACCCGGCTCGGCCGGCTCCTGCGGATCGACGTTCCCGTCGCCCGGGCAGCTCGGGCCGTCCTCTCGGTCTACCCGCTCGACACCTACGTCGACGACGCCGCCGCCCGGATGGAGGTGGTGGGCGAGCCTGCCACGATCCTGCCCGTCGCCGCCGAGGTCCAGGCCGAGGTCGACGCCGCCGAGGGCCGGTCCTGGCCGCTGATCGGGGTCGAGCGCTACGCCTTCTACGAGCGGGCGAAGGCCGCCTACGCCGTCATCCAGACCGGCGATCGCCGCTTCTACGGCTGCTTCGCGTTCCGCAAGGGCGTCATCCCGCCCGACGTCTGAGGGATCCCGCCATGGACCAGAAACCGGTCGTGATCCTCGGCGTCTTCGTCGCGGACACCGCCTACCGCGCCGACCGCCAGCCCCGGATGGGCGAGACCATCCTCGGCCACAGCTTCACCCTCGGCCCGGGTGGCAAGGGTTCGAACCAGGCCGTCGCCGCGGCCCGCCTCGGGGCGGAGGTCCACTTCATCTCCCGCCTCGGCGCCGACCCGTTCGGCGACATGGCGCTGGCGACCTGGGCCGAGGCGGGGGTGCGCCCCGCCGTCACCCGTGACCCGGCCAGCTACACCGGGGCCGCCTACATCTTCGTCGAGGAGGCGACCGGGAACAACGCGATCATCATCGCCCCGGGCGCCGCCGCGACGATCTCGCCCGCCGACATCGACGGCCACGCCGCCCTGATCCGCCGCGCCGGGGTCTTCGTCACCCAGCTCGAACAGCCGCTGCCCGCCGCCGCCCGTGCGCTCCTCATCGCCCACAAGGCCGGGGTGACCACGATCCTGAACCCCGCCCCCGCCCAACCGCTCGGCGACGACCTGCTCATGCTGTGTCACTACGTCACCCCGAACGAGACCGAGGCCGAGGAGCTGACCGGGATCCGCGTCGGCGCACTCGACGACGCCCGCCGCGCGGCCGACGCCCTGCTCGCCCGCGGCGCGCGCGGCGTGGTGATCACCCTCGGCGACAAGGGCGCGCTCCACCATGCGCCGGGCCGCTCCGAACTCGTGCCCGCGATCGACGCCGGCCCGGTGGTCGAGACGACCGGCGCCGGCGACGCCTTCAACGGCGGCTTCGCCACCGCGCTCGCCCGCGGCATGGACCCGGTGGCGGCGGTGCGCTTCGGCTGCGCCGTCGCAGGCATTTCGGTGACGCGGCCGGGCACCGCGCCGTCGATGCCGACGCTGGCCGAGGTCGAGGCGCTGCTGGCGCGGTGATCCGGGCCTTCGTCGCGATCCCGCTGCCCCCGGACGTCGTCGGCGCGCTGGTCGCCGCGCAGGCCGGGCTGCCCGCCGGGCGCGCGGTCGAGCCCGACACCCTGCATCTGACGCTGGCGTTCCTCGGCGAGCGTCCCGAACCGGTGGTCGAGGACGTCCATTTCGCGCTGGAGGCGATCCGGGCGCCGGGGTTCGCGCTGCGGCTGGCGCGGCTCGGCGTGTTCGGCGAGGGGCGGCCGAGGGTGCTCTTCGCCGAGGTCGATCCCGAGCCGCAGCTGAGCCAGCTGCGCGAGAAGGTGGTCCAGGCCGCGCGCGGCGCCGGCCTGCGGCTGGAGCGGGCGCGCTACCGCCCGCATGTCACGCTCGCGCGCTTCGGACCCGGACTCGCGCCGGAGGACGTCGAGCGGACGCACGCCTTCGCCGCCCGGGCCGCGGACTTCCGGGCGGGGCCGTTCGACGTCGCGGAGTTCCGGCTGATACGCTCGCTACTGGGGCGGGGCGGACCGGTCTACGACGCGCTGGCGGCCTACCCGCTCCGCAGGGCGGGGACGCGGGGCGTTCGGTCCTGTCCTGACCGGGGCGGGCGTGCTAGAGCATTTTCGTATCAGTCTGGCTCATAGCCGGAGTTGGTGAAGTAGTTTGCGCACTCGTCGGGCTGGAAGGCGTCCAGCGCTGCGGCGATCGCGGCTTCGAGGGCGTCGACGGTCCTGGCCGCCGCCTTGCGCAGG
>JANOEW010000729.1:0-3982 GCA_031413475.1 Amaricoccus sp. | reverse complement strand
GTCGCGCTCGCCCGCGCGCTGCTGCGCGACCGGCCGATCCTGCTGCTGGACGAACCCTTCGCCGCGCTCGGCCCGGCGCTCCGGACCGAGATGCTCGACCTCGTCGCCAGCATTCGCGCCGAGGCCGGCGCGACGCTGCTGATGGTCACCCACCAGCCCGGCGACGCCCACCGCATCGCGCCGCAGACGATCCTGGTCGCCGACGGCCGGGTTTATCCGCCGGCGCCGACCGCGGCGCTGTTCGCGGACCCGCCGCCCGCGCTGGCGGCCTATCTCGGCGCAGGTTGAAGCCGGAAAGCCGCGATCAGGCGCGTCGCGCCAGCTCCGCCGCCGCCGGGACCACCGGCACGGTGGCGCGCAAGGTGCGGCGACGGGTCGAGGCCTCGGTCTCGGCGGTCAGCGCGCCGCCGGCGGCGACGACGAACCGGCGCGCCAGCGCCAGGGCCGGACCCTCGGCCCGGTCGCCCGGCGCGGCGGCGAACGTCACTGTCAGCGTCAGTCCGGCCGCGTCCGTCGCGGCCGCGATCTCGACCGATGCGGCCGGCGTCGCCGCCTCGGCCGCCGCCAGCGCCAGCGCCCAAAGCGCGCGCCGTCCGGCGTCGCCGTCGATCGCGCCCTCGCCGGTCAGCGCCAGCACATGGCCGCGGCCCTGCAGCACCGCCACGAGACCCGCCGCCGGCCCCGACCCGCCGACCGGGTCGCGCGACAGCGACCGGGTCGCGCGACAGCGACCGCAGCTCGCGGGCGTGGGCGAGCCCGTCCTTCAATCCCTGCGCCGCCGCCCCGAGCGCCTGGAACGCATCGGCGGACTGCGTGGCCGGGATCGCCGCCATGATCCGCGCCACCGCCGCTTCGGCCGGCGCCTCGATCTGCGCCTGAGCCAGGTCCTCGATCAGGGCGTCCCGCGCCGCGGCGTCGAGCCGCGCCGCCAGACTCTCGCGCGCCGCCGCCAGCGCGGCGTGCTCCTCGGCGAGGCTGCGGAACACCACCAGCGCCGAGGCGTCGGGCAGCGGCGCCACCAGCACCTGCAGCGTGCGACCGTCGCGGGTTTCGACCGCGTCGGTCCAGCTCGACCGCGCCGCGGCCCCGGTCGCGAACTCGCGCAGCCGCGTCCAGACCGGGCTCGGCCGGCAGCGCTCGGCCCAGAGCGCGGTCAGTTCAGCCACGCCCGGCCCGTCCAGCCGCGCCATCGGGTCGAGCCCCCACAGCGCCTCGAACGCCGAGTTGACGAACACCAGCATGCCGGAAGTGTCGAACACCGCGACCGCCTCGGCCATCCGGTCGAGCGTCGCCTGGCTGAGCTCGAGCTCCGAGCGATAGCGCCGCTCGAGCTGGATAGCGGTCGAGATGTCCTCGAACAGGAAGGCCAGCGCGCCCTGCGGATGCGGCCGCCCGGTCACCCGGAACACCTTGCCCGAAGGCAGCATCCAGTTCTCCTCGTAGGCGCCCTCGCGCGCGCCCGCCTCGATCTCGCCGAGCTTGCGCCGCCAAGCGGCGAAGTCCTTCTGCTCGGGCATCTGCCGGGTCTCGCGCAGCCGTTCGAGGAAATCGCGCAGCGACGGCCGCCCGGCCAGCCAGACCGCGTCGATCTTCACCAGATCGGTCAGCGCCGGGTTGAACAGCCCGAGCCGGCGGTTCTTGTCGAACACCGCCAGCCCGATCGGCAGATGCGCGAAGGTCTCGGTCAGCGTCTCGATGAACCGCCGCAGCGACGCTTCGGCGGCCACCAGATCGTCGGCCTCAAGCGCGAAGCCCAGTCGCTCGCCGCCCGGTCCCACCGTCTCGCTGACCTCGAACCAGTGCGCCTCGCCGTCCTGCGGTCCGGGCGCCGCGACCCGGCGCCGGCTGCCGCCGCCGCGCGCGGTCAGCGGCACCTCCTCGATCACATGGCCGAAGGCGTCGGGGATGCGGTGGTCGGGCAACTCGGCCTGCGGCGGCGCGAAGCGGTCGCGATACGGCGCATTGGCCCAGGCCACCTGGCCGTCCGGCGCGACGCTCCAGGCCAGCATCGGGGCCCGGTCGAGCGCGTCGCGCAGGAACCGCGCCTCGTCGCCGGCCCGCTTCAGCGCGGCCTCGGCGTCGCGCAGCGCCTGCGCCTCTTCGGTCGCGGCGTGGATCGACAGGAACGCCGCGGCGCCGCGCGGCGCGCCGGAGACCTCGAACGCGCTCCCGTCCGGGCGCTGGCAGTGGCGGCGGAACGCGACGCCATAGAGGATCAGCGCCTCGAGGTCGGCGTCGATGCTCGCGCAGGCGTCGACGAGATGCGCGCGCAGCGCAGCGAGCCGCGCCGGCCCCGTCGCGAAGCTCGCCGCAAGGACGCGCGCAGCTTCGCTCAGCGGTTGCAGCGTCGCGCCATGGATCAGGAACTCGGCGGCCTCGGGCGTCGCTGCCCCGACGCGCGCTGGCGTCGCCCGCCGCGGCGCGAAGCCGAGCGCGAGCCCGAGCGTGACTACCGAACTCGCCAGCGCCGCCCAGACGTAGTCGGGGACGCTCAGCGCGGCGACGGCCGCCGGGTCGAAGTTCAGGAAGGCGGTCGGGTCCATGGCCGCCGCAGCCTGCGGGGGAACGCTTAAGAGATGCTTAACCTTGCCGCGACGCCGCAGCGCGCGCCCGTGGCCCGGTCACGCCTGCGTGAGATCGGTAACGTTCCGCGGCGGTGCAACGACCGGAAGGGCCGCAACCGTGTACGACCTCCGGGAGTTTTCGATGTTCGTTCGCCGCGCCTTCCTCGCCGTCGGAGCGCTCGCTCTCGCCACCGTCCTCGCGCCCGCGCTGCGCGCCGAGACGCCTGCGATCGCGCCGTTCGATCAGGCCGTCTTCGACGCAGCCCTCGCCGACGGCAAGCCGATCCTCGTCGAGATCTCCGCGACCTGGTGCCCGACCTGCAAGGCGCAGAAGGCGATCCTCGCCGACCTGCTGGCCGAGCCGCGCTTCGCCGACCTGACCTGGCTCGAAGTCGACTTCGATTCGCGCAAGGACCTGGTGCGCGCCCTCGGCGCGCAGAGCCAGAGCACGCTGATCGTCTACGGCGGCGGCGAGGAGGTCGGCCGCAGCGTCGGCGAAACCCGACCGGCCGCGATCGCCGCGCAGCTCGACGCCGCGTTCTGAGGCGGGGCCGGTGTTCGCCTCGCTCGGCTTCGGCGCGCTCGCGGGCGTTCTGTCGACGCTCTCGCCCTGCGTGCTGCCGCTGATCCCGATCGTGCTCGCCACCGCGGCGGGCCAGCATCGCCGTGGGCCGCTGGCGCTGGCCGCCGGGCTCGCGCTCTCCTTCACGGTCGTTGGCATGTTCGTCGCGATCGTCGGCTTCGCGATCGGTCTCGACGCCGGCATGTTCCGCGCGGCTGGCGGCGTCCTGCTGGTCGGGCTCGGCGCGATCCTCTTGCTGCCGGCGCTGTCGGCGCGGGTGGCGGTCGCCGCCGGACCGGCGAGCAACTGGACCGAGCAGCGCTTCGGCGGCTTCGCCGCGACCGGGCTCGGCGGGCAGTTCGGCGTCGGGCTGCTGCTCGGCGTGGTCTGGGCGCCCTGCGTCGGCCCCACCCTCGGCGCCGCCTCGCTGATGGCGGCGCAGGGCGAGAACCTCGGCCGGGTCGCGCTGACCATGCTCGCCTTCGGCCTCGGCGCGGCGCTGCCGCTGCTGCTGCTCGGGATGCTGTCGCGCGAGGCGCTGCTGCGCTGGCGCGGCCGAATGCTGTCGGTTGGGGCGGGCGGGCGTCGGCTGATGGGCGGCGCGCTGGTCGCGGTCGGCGCGCTGATCCTGACCGGAGGCGACAAGATCCTCGAAGCGGCGCTGGTCGAGGTCTCGCCCGACTGGCTGACCCGGCTCACGACGGGTTTCTGACCTCGGCGAGACCTCGGCGAACGGCGCGGCCTCAGGCTCCAGTGGTGAAGAAGCCGTAAAGGCGGCAAGGTTAATAGATTAATTTCAATTGGTTACCTGTTTGTCCGCGCGCGGATGTAACTGCTCACCCCCGATCAGGCGGAC